>JBBTGF010000157.1:0-2579 GCA_038041525.1 Elusimicrobiota bacterium
GGTCATTGTATGCCTCCATATAGTTACACGGAAAAATCGTCAAAATGAACGCGGGAAAACAAGCCCAGGCGGTGAAGATATTCAGAGGGAAGGGTTGGCCTGTATGTCGAAAAGTTAGAATAAGAAAGCCGCTAGATATTGGAAGGGTGCGTGAGCGGTTGAAACGAGCGGTCTTGAAAACCGCCAGGGCTGAAAGGTCCTCGTGGGTTCGAATCCCACCCCTTCCGAAGAATTTGACTTATAAAATGCGCGTTAGCGTATTTTATAAGGCAGATTCTGAGGATGGGTGGGATATCTCGTCAGAGTATCCCACCCCTTCCGAGGATTTATTACTGGCTGGCGCTTAGAGCGCCGCCGGCGATCTTTTGCAAACCGGAATAATCCAGGATCTCGATACTCTTGCGGTCCGGCCGTTTGAGTAACTTCTTGATCTCGAATTTATCGAGTAAGCGTACGCAGGTTTCCGGCACGATACCCGCGATCTGAGCCAGTTCTTTACGTTCCGTCGTCACAATAAGGTTCTTGTCGTCTTTCTTGACGAATGTCAGTAAAGCTTGAGCTAGGCGTGATTTCGCAGAAGAGAATGCGATATCCCTGGCTTTATCCTCGCTCTGGCGTACGCTTTGGCAGAGTACTTCTAAGAGTTTGAGTGTTGCCGGCCAGTGTCTTTTAAGGAACGGGACGAAATTGCGTGCCTCGATCCTGGAGACCACGGCATCGGTGAAGGCCGCGGCGCTGGCGGAATAGGGTTCCTGCGCAAAGAGCGAGCGGTAACCGAACAGGCTCCCCGGAGGTAGGACCTTGGTGGTCAAGGTCTTGCCCATACGCGTGGTCTTGAATATCTTGACTTTACCTTCGCAGACGATGAGTACCCCTTGGGCGATGTCGCCTTCATGGAAGATAGCGCTGTCTTCGGGGTGTACCCTGGCTTTACGCATCGCGATCCATTCTTTTTTAGAAGGGATGTCGAGATGGTCGAAGAAGCATCTTTGCCGGTAGGGGCAGATCATGCAATTGGAAGGCGTGGTCGGTTGCATACCATCATTCTATCAAGCGGGGCGACTTAGCAATGGCTTTGAGTCGCGCTTGGAACACCGGCCATTTTGCGCGCAACACCGGGGTTTCTGCAAAGTATGCCTTGAATTCTTTATTGCCCCAGGAAGATGTCTGACTGATATCCAGATGGGATCTGATTTTCTGTTTTAAAACAGAGTTTCTTCTATCCTCTTTAACCGCTTTATCCGCATTATTCGCTTTATTTACTTTCTGATTATGCGGACACACTTCCTGACAGATGTCGCAACCGAAGAGCCAATCACCCATCTTGGTCGTTAGGTCGGGGTCTTCTGTAGGAGTCTTCTTTTCAATGGTCAGATAAGAGATGCAGCGCCGGGCATCGAGCTGGTAGGGGGTCAGGGCGTTCGTCGGGCAGGCATCGATGCAGCGCCGGCAAGAACCGCAGTGGTCGGTGCGTATGAGGGTGGCGACCGGGAAATGTCTATCAAAAGTTATGCCGCCTAGAAAGCAATAGGATCCTCGTTCCGTGTTGATGAACATCGAGTTCTTGCCGATCCAGCCAAGACCCGCCTGTGCCGCATAGGAGCGCTCCAATACAGGCGCCGTGTCGACAAAGACCTTACCTTGCAATCCCGGCTCAAACGCTTGTAGGTTGCTTAAGAGACCTGTAAGCATCGTTTTCATACGTATATGATAGTCAGCGTAGAGCGCGTATGATGCTAACCGGCCTGTCTGTGATGTGCTTGAGCGTTCGTTATCGGCAGGTTGGTAGTAAAGACAGACCATGAGGACACTGGCGGCTTGCGGCCACCAGCGCTCAAGCGACCCGCGTTGGGGGTTCTCCAGATAGCGCATCTCGCCATGGTTGCCGTCAGTGATCCAACGCTCCCAGAACGAGGAGTCTTCTCGATCAAGCTGCGCGTCCGCGACCGCAGCTAGGTCAAAACCTGAGTCAAGCGCGTTCTGGCAGATGGTTGGCGCGTCTAAAGGCATCTTGTTAGGCGCTCAAGCAGGAGGCGAGGATGCGGGAGCCGAGTTCGAGCATGTGGGCACGTTTGCGAGGCGTATCGTCATCGTAGCCTAAGTTATGCAACACGCCGTGGATGAAGAGAAAGACGATCTCATCAGCAAAAGTCGTCTTGGCTTGGCGTTTGGCTTGTTCTAGGTTGATGAAGATCTCCCATTGCGGAGATTGCCCTTTGCCATAGTTGAAGCTTACGACATCAGAAACTGCGGGCTTGCCCCAGAAGAGGTGTTTAAGTCTTTTCATCCCTGAGTCCGAACCCAAGACGATCAGGATGTCTTTAGGCAGGGGTTTACCTAGGAGCTTTTTTGTCTCGAGGAGAGCTTTGTCGAAGCGTATGGTCAGTCGAGCTAGGTCAGCCGTGCGCAGTTTCTTGATGGTGACGAACTGCAGTCGGGCGCGCTTGCTCAAGGTTTGGCTGCTGTCGTGCCGGGAGCCTGTTGTGGGGGATTCTCCCAGGTGTCATAGGCCTTGATGATCTCTTTGACCAGAGGATGGCGCACCACGTCTTGTTCGTTGAAATGTACGAAGGAGATGT
>JBBTGF010000158.1:0-1557 GCA_038041525.1 Elusimicrobiota bacterium
CAGACATAGACCCGGCAAGACGCTGTGAGTCATAAAGATCCAAGACCGAAGCCTGCCCGCGCGCGCAGAGGCCACCCTGGGATACGGGATGCATAGGATTGCCCTCGAGCTTGATCGGCCTGCCGTCACGTACTTTGACCAACACGCCACAAGCGGCCGCACAAGACTGGCAACTGGAGGCGAACCAGTTCGGTATCCCCGGCACGACGCCCTCATGTTGCTCGATATAGGGGACGATCTTTTCTTTGGGAGGCCGCAGATCGCAGCCGGTCAAGGAAAGCGCGGCAAAACTAGCGCTCAATACCTCGATGAACTCCCGGCGCGTGACGCCATCGCGCTCGTCTTGCTCGATGAAGCTATCGCTGTGATCCATATGTTCTCCTTACCAATGACACGCCGTGCAATCGAGCGGTCCACGCACCGTCTTCCAATGCGTCGGCGCGCCGCGCGTGCTCTGACGATGACAGTTGACGCACCAACCCATGCTCAAATCGGCGACTTGCCTGACCCTGTCCATCTCCTGCACGGGCCCATGGCATTCCTGACATTGAATGTCATTGCGCACATGCGCGCGGTGATTGAAGCGGACGTAATCGGCCAATCTATGGACACGTACCCACTCGATCGACCTAGGCGTCGCGGTGTTTCTCGACTCCCAGGAATCTACGACCTTCTGAATCTCGGCGGAAGGCTCTTTGGCATCCTTGAGCTTCCTGACGACCTTGTGGCAATTCATACAGACGCCGACAGGCGGGATGCCGGCCACGGGCCCCTTCTGCGCCGCATGATGGCAATACAAGCACGAGATGCCCAACTGACCCGCGTGCAGTTTGTGCGAATATGCGATCGGTTGCACGGGCGCGTAACCTTGATCATTACCGACAGTGCGATAATAATATCTGCCGCCGACGCCCAAAAAGATGGACACGGCTGACACCACGGCGAGGACGAAAGCCGTCTTGAGATGGCCGCGTCGATAGCGAAACCACGACAAAGTAGCGGCCAGGACCGCCGTGATGAGCCATCCGGCTATGAGACCTCTGCCCTCCAACGGTGGACGCACCTTGTCGATGAGCCTGTCCGCGGCGCCAGCAAGCAAGTCGTCATCCTGCAGACCGGAACCTTCACCCGCGGCTTCGATGTAAGAGAGCACGCCCTCGACCTGCTGACGCGTCAGGCCAAGGTCATCCATGCGCACACCATTGAACTTCTCTAACATCTCTTTGGCTAACGGATCAGCCTTGAAAAATCCGCTCGGCTTACTGATAAAACCGATGACCCACTCTTTGTCACGGCGCTTAAGCAGTCCCTTAAGGTCGGGACCGACACGGTCGCCCTTTCCTATGGTGTGGCACTTGGCGCAGGTTTTCTTAAAGAACGCGGCATGCTTGACCATCTCCGGTTTTTTTGGACCCTGCGCCCAAAGACTACCGGCTGCCAATAAGATGACCCAGAAATTCCTCATATTTTTTTAACCGTGATGGCCTCCGTAGGACAGATTTGCACGCAACGGCCGCACCCCGTACAGGTATCGCTGTCGACTATGACCGTGCGCAG
>JBBTGF010000159.1:0-213 GCA_038041525.1 Elusimicrobiota bacterium
TCATCGCGCTCGCTGTCGGCGCGGGGGCGTTGCTGGCTCCGGCCATAGCGCAGGCGGCGCCAGCTATTGCCAACCAACCAGCCAGCAATGGCATGCTGGGGGCAATCGCTACGGCTTTAGGAATAGCGCTACCGGCAGTGATGCTAACCAAAAAAGCAAAAAAAGGTAGCAAACAGCCTCCGGTCAAAGGCGATGAACCCGGGAATACCAACG
>JBBTGF010000159.1:313-4901 GCA_038041525.1 Elusimicrobiota bacterium
CACCCTCGGACACACAAGGCAACAATGATTTAGACGAACTCGGCAACGTCAGGCGTCAACACCCCAGCGAGGGCGGTCGCGGCTATGACGACGCCAGCCATAGCGGCCAAGATGCTCCCTATTTCATGGCTACTGCGACCAGCGCATCACGCAAGGGTAAAAAACAGCCTCCGGTCAAAGGCGATGAACCCGGGAATACCAACGCACCCTCGGACACACAAGGCAACAATGATTTAGACGAACTCGGCAACGTCAGGCGCCAGCACCCCAGCGAGGGCGGTCGCGGCTATGACGACGCCAGCCATAGCGGGACCGGTTCTTCCGGATACTTTTTCACCAAGCTCAACAACCTCTTGGACAAAGCAGCGGAAACTTTGTTTGGTAATGTCACGGCACGGATACCGGCTACTGCCAACGGGGCGACGGCGGGCATATTGCGCATGAACGAAAGCGATGATGGCTCTGAAAAAATCGAACCACTGGCCGCAAGACGGACAAGATCGACGAAAAATCAGCCTGACTCGGAAGCAACCGCCGAACCCATCAGCGTAGCCAGGACTGCGCAGGACGTTTCTAATGACGCAGCGCCGATCAAAGTAATCAGCGGCATCAACATTTGGGAAGAACTGCGCCACTACATCCAAAGTGAGATCGCGCTTGCTAAAAGCGGCCAACCCAGCGGCATCCGCATCGCTACCTATGTCTTCACGGACAAGTCATTCAAACAATGGCTTGAGAAAGCGCTGACAGCCGGAGTTCCCGTAGAACTCATCATCAATCGCACGGGGCCCAAGACGAATTTCCTCGCTGCCGAAGAGCTTGAAAGCAAAGGCGCGAAGGTCTTACTGCGCGGCGGCGCAGGCAAGATCATGCACCTAAAATACTACGAGTTCGTCGGACAAAACGTGGTCATGCAAGGTAGCGCCAACGCCAGCGAAGCGGCATTCCGCGCCAACGACGAATCGCTGACGCGCTTCGACCCCGCAAAGGCCGACGCTGCCGAACAGCAGCCTATCCTCGAAGCCATCGAGATGCATAAAAAGCTTTACGAAAAAGTACGCAGTAATAACAAAGAAGACGATGCAGACGCCCCGGTAGCGCCAGAGCAGGCCCCCGACCAAAATACCCAGCGTCAGGAAACCAAGATGCCCACCACGCGCCCGGCGCTTGATAAAGGTCCCGCTGAATTTTCTGTCGGCTTCTGGCAATCGCGCGAAGGCACATTCTTTGGCATGAAGATAAATCTACCTATCGTGAAACGCTTCTTCACGTCATTGTTCACCAACAACAAACCAACCCAAGACAGCGCTGCTGCCACGACACAGAGTCCACGCGCGCCGCCTTTAGGCAGAAGGATCGCCAAAACCGCTATCTGGCTTACCGCTAGCGCTGTCCCCAGTCTTATCTATATCATCACCCTCGGAACCGAGCTCCGCGCATTACCCGCTATCATCACCACGACAGCGACAGGATTCATCCTGCTATTAGCCGCATGGGAAAGAAGGAATTCCACTAAACCTTCAGATCCCAAGAACGACGCAGCGCAGAAAACGCTTCTATTCTGGCCGTTGACTTCCTTGGCCTTGACCTTCATCACCAAGGCCGGACTATCCTACTCCCACTTAGACGCCGCGGCAGCAAGCCTACCCGTCTACATAGCAGGCTCTTTGTTCACACTTTGGAGCTTATTCGACCTGAGCATCGGCGCCACGCTACGCCTATTACAATTTGGCAATGCGCACAGGGATATCGCGGGCATTGCCAACGAACACCTTGATTCCATCGCCCAAGATATCGACGCCGATCTGCTCTTGAAGATACGCTTCATGGACCCGGCAAAAGCCTCAAGCTTCGTGTTAGGCAACGCCACGGCGCAAAGAATCGAGATCAACCCGGCTGTTTCACTGTTGCCACAATCATTCAATTTACGCGACCGCGTGCTTAAAGCGCTCATCAGCCACGAGGCCTACCATATGAAGCGCTTAGCCACCGAGAAGAGCGGATTGACGCTGCATGGACGCGTATTCAAGGTCGCAGCACGGTTCCTGGACGAATTTGCAGCCAACTTCCTGGAAATCGTGTCCCTGTGGAGCAATAAAGTGATTCTGATCGGATCGACCGCGAATCAGACGCTCTTATCGTCCGACCCGCCCGTTGCGACCTCTCCAGAAGAGACAACGCGACCGCCTGATGCCGAGCGCGCCTCCGCGCCAAGGCATACCGCGCCGGAATCGATCCGGGAGCGCTCCGAATCGCAGGCGCACGCACAATCTAGCGTCTACGAGAACCAGGTCATCGATGAGCTTATCGCGCGCGATGCCCTCGCTGATAATGAAGGAGAATTCGTACACGTACGTCTTGATAGCGGTAAAGTCTTATTGGTCAAATCCAGGCAATGGCAGCAATATATCGATGATTTTGCCCACGATCTGCAATACGGCAAAGCCGATACCCTGATCGCGAGTATCTTCCTTCCTCTTATAGAAGCCAAGGAACGCGCGGCCAGCACCATGAGCAACCTGCTCACCTATCTACTCAATGACAGCAAAGTCACTGCAACGGCGCCCGGGTCTCTAGAAGCTCTCAAGGTCTTACAACGTCTGAAAACCAACATGTCCTACGGAGCCATGCCGCCCGGAGTCCTTGCCTATTACAATCCGGAGAATCTCGACGTCGTAGTGTCGTTGAGACTCATGGACGCCGCCATCGAATACCAAGCGATGCTCGCGATCCATGAGTTACAACATGCCTACGATCATTTCATGGAACGACCCTACTCAAGAGACAGTGAAGGACGCGCTTTTGCCAGCGAAACGATCTATACCGAAAAGTTGAACGTAGCGGAACTGCCAGCAGGCAAGCCGATCGACGCCGGACTGCGGCGCATGACCCTGCAACTCCTCAAACTACTGAAAAAATTCGATTTCAGAAAAGATAAAAAACTCTTCCCTCTGTTCAGAGAAGAAGCGACGTCGCCCTATGGCGACAGCAAAGGACCCTATATGTCGGGACTGCGCCCGGCTTCGATGTATATCCAAGATTTCGACCTCACTTTAGCCGCCAAACAAAAAGAGATCGAAAGCATAGCCGCCAAGATACAAAAACAAAAAGCTATCTTGAGCAAAATGACAGACGATGAGATCGCGGCGGATCTACGCGAATCCGAATCCCAACAGACTGCCCTGATCAGAGAAACGATTCAGCTCAAAGCGGCGCGCGCCAAGGTCGCCAGCGAAGTAGCACACGGACACGAACTCTACAGAGGCAGGATCAACGCGCTGCAGATCGCGCATAAATTCCAGATAAACGACCCCGAGATCGCCTCGCTATTAGGTAGCGTCAAAGCCAAGATGACAGACCCCAACATCAGCGTGACGCAACGCGCTAAGTCACGCCTGCTCTCGACGATGCTCACCGCCGGCCATGCGGGTAACGCCGCGGCTCTCGCAGCGCTTGCGCAATCACCCGGCTTAAGCGACGAGCGCAAAGCCGACATCAAAGCGCACATCAACAGGTTGATGCGCGATGAACAACGATTCAAAGGCTTCTTGGGTTCGCTCGCCAACGAAGGTTTCTTAAACGACTTCCCCGGATTCAGACGGTTACTCTGGCAAGCCGCGCAGGAACAGGAACTTTATAGACAGGAGAGCGCGAAGATGACGCCGCAAGGTCCCGCCAGGGTCGTCAGGATCCCTACCTATGGAGTCCGCGCGCGCCTGCTGAAACACTGGCGACAAGACCCAGCGATCGAAAAGCACATCAGCGAGACTGTAGCAAAAGCTATCAGCGGCAAACTCAAAGATGAGGACAAAAACTACCTCGAACTCTTGCTCAATACGGTTTACGACCATCCCCTGATCATGCGCCTGCAGATGCGCCATATCCGGGCGGCGGTGGCTGAAGCCGAGACCCAGATCGAGGTCCTTAACCTGGCAAAAGAGCAGACCAAGGCGCTCGACGGTAAAAAGATGCTCGCATTGGAAGCAACGCGAGCCAAGGCGCTGGTGCAAGTCAGCAATATCCTGCCTAGTCCGGATCTACGTAATGAAGAAAGGGACATCCTGTATGAGGGATTCATCAAAGCGCTGGAGAGCCCCGTCTTCGTCGAAGCGATCATGTCGGCTGAAGAACTGCCTGACTCGATGCGCAACTTCTCAAGCAGCCCCAAGGTGCGCAGCAAGCTTTGGGAACTATTAAAGACCCTTGACATCCCGCAACAAGCGCCGGTCCTGCGCCTGATAAAGGTGGAGCAAGAAGAAGACGTCGATAAGATCAATATGGACTATTTGCGCCAGACTTTAGGCGCGCGCGATGATCCGGCAGTGCTGTTCTTTACCCTACGTATTCTTTCTGATGCACAGAGTAAAGCGCAAAACTACACGCTCGTGCATCGCTACGCCACTAACGCCCGAACGCCTCAAGCGCTAAGGAACCTCCTGGCGCGCGATGTCTTGAGCAACTACCTCGATGATGCAGGGGTATTAGACTACTACCTCAAGAACATCTCCGACAGGCGTAACGACACCGCGCAACGCGAGATGCTCACCAGCGCGCTCATCAAGAATATCCATAGCAACGACCCCAGGCT
>JBBTGF010000160.1:0-1140 GCA_038041525.1 Elusimicrobiota bacterium
TTACATCGCTTGAGGCAACAATGCCCGCCCTACAGGAGATCATGTCGAAGTCGGGCACAAGCATAAAGGTGCTGTCGAACGAAACAACGGCAGTCGTACCTACGGCAAGCTAGGTGCTCTTAAACCCCAATAGGATCTAGGAAGTGTAGCTGCTTACTAATTGAAGTGGGACAAAACAAATCATCTCCTCGCCCATCCCATACAATAAATATTCCGCGATCTTTTAAAAGGTAATCGACAAGCCAACCCATCTGCTTTGGCGGCGCATTTTCAATTACTAGAATAAGATTTGCCGATGGGATGGCTTGCAAGTATCGGTACTCATATAGCTGAGAAACGGCTTTCCTGACCTGAGCGTGAATATTGCCCTCGATCGAGGACTTCATTTCAAAAAGATAATCGGCACCCTGAATGTGAGTGGCCAGATCGACCAACTTGTTTCGCCGCGGAACGGAGCCAGCCGCCCGTATCCTCTTAGCGACAAGCTTAGTCAAGTCCTCATGCGCCTTGTTTGCGCGCTCGCGTGCCACCTGATTCAACAACATGGTGTAACTTGTGCCGCTGTTTTTAACGCGGCCCGCGACCTCTTCATATTCGCGCAGTTCGTGACGGGCCGGAAGGAGCGGCTCCTCATCGCTTGCGAAATCTATGACCCCGACATGTTCGGGCAACCTGTTTAGGATTATCCTTTCGCCTGATTCTCTGATAAGCCCAGCTTCGCGGAGCCAGCTTACGATCGTGGCCGTTCTCCTTGGCACCATGGTTGGGCCAACCGTCCTGGTAACGTTCGATATAAAAGTTTGCAGGCGATCGCGCTCTACACCATGGGTGCCAAACAACTCAAGAAAAGGAACCATCCGTTGTATCATGCGGCTATTTAAAACCGCTCTGGTCAGAATTCTCTCGCCTTCTTGCCTATCTGCCCGTAGGAAACGCCGTCCTAAAACCGTAATCTTGGAGCTGTTCGGCAGTGTGTTCTTAATGAAGCCAAGAAGCTCCGCTGCTCTTCTATAATATCTGCCCTGTCGCTCCACTTTGCCGATCGCCACCGCGATTTCCTGAAAAGTCTGAGCCCCATTATTAACAGCCTCCACGACTCGGACAACATCTTGGAGATTGTCAGCTTGAGGGATGTCTTCG
>JBBTGF010000161.1:0-1200 GCA_038041525.1 Elusimicrobiota bacterium
AGCGCGAGAATTGGCGCGCCCAAGACACGAGCACGACGGCCGAAGACGACCAGCGAGAAGAGCTGCTAAACGGCCTGGCCATCCTGCTGGCTAAGTCCACGCTAGCAGACAGCGTCGGCCCGGCGATCCCGGTGAGCATCAAACGTAATCGCGCGCTGTTCTACTACGCATGGTGGATGTTAGCTTCCAGCGTCCCACTTTACAGCGCCAGCGCGCTGCTTGCGGCGAGTAGTCCTGCAACATCAGGAGCGCTCTCCTACGCGGCACAGGCGGTTATGCTCGTATTCGCAGCGCTCTTCGCCATGGACGCCATCGTGGTCTTCGCGCAGTTCATCGCGCCTTGGGTATTCATGCCCTTGTTAGGAGGCAGCCTTGGCGCGCATCTGGGTAATCCAGTAACCGGCGTCATCGGCGGTCTTGGCATAGCGGCGGCCGTAAGCCTGGCGCCAAAAGTCATCGGCCTTCTCGCCGGCGCCGCCGACCACAAAACAAAAATATGGTTCTCTTCTCTTTCGCAACGGCTACAGGCGCTTGCCAAACCCAAGGATTCCTCGACCGTCACGGTCGCGGAAATGATCTCCAGACCGGCGCATACCGAATTCATCAGTTTCCGCAACGAGCAATCGGCCAGGACGCTGATCCAAGAAGCGGCCCTCTCCGAACGCTGGACCGGGGATACTGGGGCCAAAAGCGTCGAGCAGGCATGGAAATCGCTAGACTGGAACTTGCTTAGCGAACAGGCTAAATCTTATGGGATCGATGCCACGACGCTCGACAATCTACGTCTAGCGATGGCTAAAGACAGCGTTTTCAGAGCTCATATCCTCGAACATGGCGGCAGCATCGAGCCTGCAATGAACCAAAACATCCTGCCGCTAGAATATTCGCCACTGACGACCGCGGTCAGGTTGGTCCGGGGCATCAGTGGACTTATACCCGCGGTATTGGCCAGCGCCGCACTCTTGGGCGCCGCCACGGGCATCATCACATGGGGATGGGTCGCGGCGGCGGTATTAGCGGTTCCGGCCATCAGCATCGCGATCCTTTGGGGAGGCCCGGAATTCGCACTCATCAAAGATGGCAAGATCCACATACACCACGGTTTAGTCAAACGTCCGCATCATTTCGAACGCATACTTAAGAACAAACTCATCGACCTCGACTACAGCCGCAGGCTCGTGGCCAAGGCGCCCAAGAGCG
>JBBTGF010000162.1:0-2373 GCA_038041525.1 Elusimicrobiota bacterium
TAGAAGCCGTGGGATTTAAACTTGCTCCGTCGAAGAACTCCTCGGCGATACCTACGGCTTTTTCCCCACTACCAGCTTGATACGCATTGCTCCTGACTGCGGCTTCCAGGGGAACGGTCTTGATAAGGACGAGCAAAGATAGGGCGATACTGAAGGATTTCTTAAGGAGGCTCCCCGCACCCATAGGCTTACTAGATTTTGAGGGAAAACCCGGCTATCTACCAGGGCCTTTGGACCTAGATGGTGAGGCCCTGGGTCCTAGGACTCCAATCCAAGGTTCGGACAAGATTAAAACCACTGCTCAAGAGGCCGTGGGGCAATGACCTGTTCCCTGTATTTTCAGCGGGCGATATCAGGGAGGCGGGCGCGGGCGAGGCGTATGGTGACTTTGGCGGCGCCGTCGGGCTGCCAACTGGTCGTCACGATCTCGGTGAAACGGGCCGTCCTTTCTTTGGCGAGCGGGCCGGAGGCGAATTCCCGGGCGATGTGAGCGGTGAGATTGGCCTGCGCTTGAGCAACGGCTGACTCGCGGGCCAGGGCCTTCGCTTGAGTGACATTATCGGTACTTCGAGGCGCCTGCCCCACACCCACGGCATAGATGTATCCGCCGGAAGACCAGACATCCCCGCTGCGCTCCACAGCGACACAAGAAGCCCATACTAGCGGGAACATGAAAAACACCCAGCGCCTTAGAGCGGCATGTGAATCCATCATAACGATTCCAACATAATAAGGCCGCGATGACCAGAAGTGCGCGGTGCATGAAGGTGCGTGGATGCATGGAGATTTGATATTTCCTGTTATACTTGGACCATGGGGCAAGAGATGGGTTTATCCAAATGGCTACAATTAAGCCGCGCTGAGCAAACTGCGTACCTAAGCCGATCCCAAGAGGGTAAAGCCCTTCGATTGCAACAACTAAGCTACGAGGAAGCGCTGGCCCAAGCCTGCGGCTTGATGGAGCTATGGAATACGCTCCCTCTGCCTATGCAAAACCATCGCCCCACGGGACTGGGACGCGTCATTTAAAACCGGTGATTAATTTTCCCGAAGCTTTGCAAAAAGCATTCCGCTTCCTTGCGTCTTGCGAAACCCATTATCTACTGATCGGAGGCTTGGCCAGCTCCGCGCTTGGCGAACCCCGACTGACCGCGGATTTAGACTTACTGCTTTATGTCCACCAATCCTGCCTACCGCAATTTCTAGATAGCGCCAAAAAAGCGGGTTTTGGATTTGATGAGAAGAAAGTCATGCAAGACGCCGCCGACCGGCTCTGTTTTGAGATGGAGATCGACCATTTGCACGTCGACTGCCTGATCGCGGCGACGGCATTTGAAGCCGAAGCTCTCACCCGGTCTATCACGATAAAATTCGAAGGTCACGCTTTACGGCTACCCTCCCCTGAAGATTTGATCCTTTTAAAACTGATAGTAGGACGGGACAAAGACCTGCTGGATGCCAAATCCATCGCCTTGAAACACAAAGACAAGCTCGAAACCGCATATATGAGGGGATGGGCTGAAACCTTCAAAGCGTCCAAACAAGATTCTCTTGTCCTGGAAAGATTGAATAAACTTTTAGCCGGCTAAAAATTCTGATCCTATCCCCGCTGGAATTGGAACGATTCCAACATAATAAGGCCGCAGTAACTAAGATTTCTCTGGATAGCGCGCGTTACATGCCTTCGGCTTGTTCTTGCAAGCTATTGGCTTTGGCGCTCTTGGAGAGTGCGCTGATGAGGTTGTAGGCTAAAAATCCCAAGATGACGACGCCGATGGTGGCACAGAACCCGGCGACTATCAACGCCGTGGTCCCGGATGCTTTCGCAGCCAGAACGGCCCAAATACTGGCGTCCACGGAAAATCCGATCCCCAGATCACGGGCAGATCCCATATGATCTTTGGATTGCTGATCGGACACTTGGGCTTCTTTAAGCAACCCTTCTTTCTTGATCTGCCAATAACGGGCGTCCTTCTGCCTTCGATACTCGACGATGTCGGCTAGACTCACGCCCTGCTTCTTAGTAGCGTCCCAGGCAGTGGGCAGCGCAGAACCGTCTTCGGCGGGAGTCCCGGGTGCGTCCCTGTCCTCTCCAAAACGGCCAGCAACCTTGACTGCGGCCGCTTCTTTATCGACATAAGTCTTAAGCGCCTGTTGCAAACGCGCAGGATCATCCTTTTTCGGGGCTGCCAAAAGGACGATAGCGCTGGCGACGATCAGGCACAAGGTCACCAAGATACGGTTTATGATCGCTACAGTGATGTCTCTTTGTGTCATCGTGATATCCTTTTTAGAACAAGACCGCGGCTATGATGAGCAGCGCGACCGCCAGGCAACCCAGCTCTGCCGCGATACCCTCGGTAAAACTCTGCG
>JBBTGF010000163.1:0-5945 GCA_038041525.1 Elusimicrobiota bacterium
TTAATGTCGCCGAATCCATCCGTATTAAAAGTTACGGCATCTACCATTGGGACCGTAAGGGCGCGGAGAATTTCCTAGGCTTCTGGCATAAGCATGTCCGCCTACTGGCCGCCAGAAACGTCGAAAATCGCCCGACGCTGTTTCTGCTGACGATCCTAGAGGAAGCTCAAGCCACGCGCATGCAAGACATCTTTCCACCTCTGTTCGCGCAAGCCATGGACTTAGACAAGTTTTTACCCCCCGAAACCCCTACAAATAAATAGAATCTGATATGCGCAAAAAAGTCTTGCTCTTAGGCGCCGGTCCGACCAACCTGGCGACCGCAGACAAGCTCCTTGACACCGGCAATTTCGACGTGGAAGTCATCGAGCGCTTGGGCTGGACCGGCGGACTCTCGCAAAGCGTCAAACACGGCCCCTACACCCTTGACCTGGGTCCCCACCGTTTCACACCCCACAATGACACAGTGTACCGTTACATCAAAGACATCTGCGGTGATGAACTGCGTATCGTCGATCAGAAAGTCGAGATCTACCTGAACGGCAAGTTCCTGACCTATCCGTTCAAGCTCGCCGACGTCATGCTCAAACTCGGTCTAATCAAGGCGGGCAGGATTGCGGTGAGTTTTCTGGCGACCGGACTCTCCGACAACAAGCACAAACCGGCTGCCAACTACGAGGAATGGATCCGTTCCCGTTTCGGCACGGAAGTCTTAAAACTAGTCTTCGATCCGCTGATCTCTAAGATCTGGAGCCTACCGTTGACCCAACTCGCTTCCCGCTTCGCCTGGCAGCGCATCGCCATCTCGAACCTCTGGGAGATACTCTTCGATACCATCCGCGGCAAACGCAAAACGGAATATTCATCCCCCTACTATCCGCAGAATTGTTTTCTCTATCCCAAACGCGGCTTCGGCTCCATCATCGACGGCATGACCGAGCGCATCAAGCAGAAGGGCGGTGTCTTCCATTTAAACGCAACGGTCTCGGGCATCGACCACCGCGATGGATTGGTCCACACGGTACGCGCCGAGAACGCCGGAGTATCCCGGGAGTTCAAAGCCGACTATGTCGTCTCGACCCTGCCGGTCAACCTTTTACCCACCATGCTGACACCAACGGTCACCGACCCCGCGATATCGGCCGCAGCCGAGCGTCTACGCTTCAGAAGGCTGATCCTGCTGTTCCTGGTCATACGTAAGGACAGGGTCTCGCCTAATACGTCCTATTATTTCCCGGAAAAGGAATTCCCCTTCGGCCGCACCTCCGAGATGAAGAACCACTCACCGGACTGCGTCCCTTCGACCTCCCAAGAACCCAGGACCGTGTTCACTCTGGAAGTCCCCTGCTGGGCCGAAGACACGACCTGGAAAGAACCTGATTCCTCCATCTTCGAGCGTTGTATGCAAAGCCTGTGGCCCACAGGCATCATCCACCGTGATGAAGTCGTGGAATATTTCACGGTCAGATTAGGACACGTCTATCCGGTCTGGGATATCGATTTCGAGAAGAATCTAGAGACTGTACTGACTGCGGCGCGGCCGCTGGAAAACCTCATCATGAACGGACGTCCGGGCCTGTTCTTCTACAACAACTTCCATCAATCCCTGGAGATGGGCTTCATTGCGGCCGACCACATCATCTCGGGCAAGAGCAAGGCCGAGAAGTGGGATAAAGACGCGGAGCTCTTCAGGGAATACCGACTAGTGGAGTGACGGTTAAGAAATACCGGCAGCGACGCGCTCGAGCGCCAAGCGCTTGAGACGAGAAATGACTTTATCTTTGCCCAACGCCTCAGCCATATGGAACAGGCTCGGACCCTGCAGGCGCCCCGAGACCGCGAAACGCAGCGGATGAAAGACATGCGCGTTCTTCTTACCCAGACGCTTGGCGAGGCCTTTGAGCATCTGCTCGATAGCGGCGCAAGAAAAATCAACCAACTTGGCGCATTCGGCCTCAAGCTCTTGATAGACCTGCTCCAAACCCTCGATCTTCAAGGCTTTGAGCTCTTCCCATCTATACGCATACGTCTCGGTGAAGAAAAAATCAAGCAACTTGGGAGCATCGCTTAAAAGCTGATATTTCTCCTGCTCAAGGGCGACGAACTCCTTTAATTGTGACACCGGGGCTGCAGCCCCGGTGAGATAGGGTCTCACGGCATCAAGCAACTGGTCTTTGGAAAGGCGGCGGATATAGATACCGTTCATCCAAGTCAGTTTCGTGTAATCGAACACCGCGGGCGACTTTTGACAACGCTCGAGCTCGAATTTTTCGACAAGCATATCCCAACCCTTGTCCGTATCGAAGATATCCTGCGAATCCGTGGTAGCGAACCCGAGCAACGCCAGGTAATTGACCACCGCGTAGGGCAGATAACCTTGCTCCCGGAAATCCATGACCCCGGTGGCGCCATGACGCTTGGAAAGCCGGCTGCCATCAGCGCCCAAGATCATCGAGATATGAGCGAACTTAGGTGGCTGCCAGCCAAAAGCCTTGTAGAGCAAGACCTGCTTGGGCGTATTGGAGATATGATCGTCACCGCGGATGACATGGGAGATCTCCATCAAATGGTCGTCCACCACGCAGCAGAAATTGTACGTCGGCCCCCCGGAGGATTTGATGACGATGAAATCTTCAAGCTGGTCGGCCGGGAAGACCACGCGCTCGCGCACGATATCGTCGAACGCGACCTCTTGGTCAGTGGGAACCGCGAAACGATAGACCGCCTTACGACCCTGCGCCTGCGCCTTTGCCTTCTGCTCGTCAGTAAGATGTCGGCAACGCTTGGAATAACGCGGCGGCCGCTTCTCAAGCATCGCGTGCTTCCTGTCAGCATCGAGCTCCTCTTCGCTGCAATAACATTCGTAAAGCACGCCCTTGGCCTTGAGCTCTTCGGCGTGTTTGCGGTAAAGGTCGACGCGTTGCATCTGGAAATAAGGCGCGTGCGGACCCTTGGACTTGGCGGGATCCTCCGGATCCGGGCCTTCATCCCAAGAAAGCCCGAGCCACTTCATCGACTCAAAGATCTGCAGTGTGCTCTGGTCGGAGGAACGCATCTCATCGGTATCCTCGATACGCAACACGAACGTACCCTTGAGCTTCTTGGCAAAAAGGAAATTGAAGAGCGCTGTGCGCGCGCCGCCGACGTGCAGGAACCCTGTCGGGCTAGGGGCGAAGCGGACTCTGACTTGATTCGAAGCCATAATTACTGCCACTCCTTCAATGATTTCTTGTCATTCTGAGTCCCGATCCCATCGGGACGAAGAATCAATCAAGAACTCTTCATTGATCCTTCGCTGCGCTCAGGATGACAATCGGAATGATAAATCTTCTAACGACCATCATAATATACCAATCCCACAGGGACTTTGGGGTAAAAATAAGTGGTTTTCTTGGGCAATAGCTTGCCGCTCTTGGCCCAAGCCACGACCTGCGACAAAGTCCATTTGCGATTACGCAAGAGCGCATCGGGACCGGTGTTGTCAAGCCCGGGGACCGGAGGATGTTTCCTTAAGATAGACACATTAGACCTGGAACTCGTGACATAGCAGAGCGCGTGACGGATACGGCCTGCACGGCGCAGCGTCAGAGCGGCCTTGAAACGATGGTGCCCATCGGCCACCAAGAACCCGGCGTCAGGGGCTAACGCAGCTTGTACGCGCGAAAACCATGGCTCTTCATCCACCAGATAAAGGTCCCGCTTCGTCCCATCAAAACTATTCCTAGGATGCGCGCCCGCTAACGGCAATCGTTGGCGCTGATGGTACAAGCCATCCAAGACATCCAGCAAACGACGCCTTCTGTCTTCAGCGATCAAAAAGATCGGACTTAAGTTAAGCCCAGACCTGGATAGATGTTCCTTACGCTCATTGACATACTTATCGAATGTCTGTTCATGCGGCCAGATGTGCGCGGTCTTAGCCAGATCGAGCAAAGCCAATAAACCCACGCGACGCACCTTGCCCACACGTTCGACCAGCAAGTAATATGAGGTCGTATCCGCAAGCAGGCGCCCCGACGCTTTAAGACGGTTCCATGATCTCTTGGCAACAGCATACTTACCATGGGGCTCTTCAAAATGGATGGCGTTATCCGGATGACGCCGTAGCGACCGATCGATAACGGGCGTCAAGCAATCATAAGGCAGAGATAAAGTCTCTTGACCGCGCACGGCTTCGGGATGTAGGCGCACACCGGCGAACCCGAGGATGACGGTATCAGTATTTCTGCGCTTCATCTATAAGCATCACGGGGATATCGTCTTTGATGGGATAACGCAACTTGCAAACGACGCAATCAAGCGACTCGCCACCGCCCGGAGCCTTGACCAAGACCACGGGACCTTTGCACTTCGGACAAGCTAATATGGATAGAAGCTCTTCTTGGATCATTTCGCCTCCTACATCGCCAGTAGCAGCGAGAGCAACGTCAACAACCCGCCGGTCAGCAAGAACCCGCCAATACGCCGACGATTGAGACTCACAAACGCATCATTAAAGAACATATCCCTCATGACCGCATTAAATTTGAACACCCTCTGTGGCCGGAAAAGATACATGGTCCCCGACAAGATGAGGGCGCTTGCCAGAAAAACTAGGATCAGCTTAGCCAGCATAACGTCATTATTCCAAAAATCCATGATCTATTCCCGTAAAAACAGCGGAGCCTCCCGCGTGCTGCGGGAGGCTCCTATCGGATCTGTGATCCGCGAACGGCTACGAATTAATACATGTCTCCGTGCATACCACCAGGCCCACCGGCCGGCATCTCTTTCTTCTTCTCTGGGATGTCGGTGATAAGGCATTCCGTGGTCAAGAGCAAGGCTGCGATAGAGACCGCATTCTCCAAGCAAGTCCTGGTCACTTTGGCGGGATCTACGATACCCGCTTTGACCAAGTCCTGATACTCGCCGGTCTCGGCGTTGTAGCCCCAAGACTCATCCTTGAAGCCCAACACTTTTTCGACGACGACGGCGCCATCCATGCCCGCGTTGCTAGCGATACCTTTGATAGGCTCACGGGAAGCGCGGCGCACGATATCGATACCCGTCTGTTCATCGACATCGGTACCCTTCATGTTGTCGAGCACGCGGGACGCACGCAATAACGTCACGCCGCCGCCGGGGACCAAGCCCTCTTCGACAGCCGCGCGGGTCGCGTTCTTCGCGTCTTCGACTTTGTACTTCTTGGACTTCATCTCGGTCTCGGTAGCTGCGCCGACGTTGATGACGGCAACACCACCGGAGAGTTTAGCCAAGCGCTCTTCGAGTTTCTCGCGGTCGTAATCTGAAGTCGTCTCCTGGATCTGACGCCGCAACTGTTCGGCTCGCTTCTTGATCTCGGTCTTGGAGCCCGAACCATCGACGATGGTCGTGTTCTCTTTGTCGACGACCACGCGTTTGCAGCGGCCAAGCATATCAACCGAGGCGTTATCGAGCTTGAAGCCCAATTCCTCGGAGATGACTTTGCCATTGGTCAAGACAGCGATATCCTGGAGCATCTCTTTGCGGCGGTCACCGAAGCCGGGGGCTTTGACAGCCACGCACTTCAAGGTGCCGCGGATCTTGTTGACGACCAAGGTGGCAAGGGCTTCACCCTCGACATCCTCGGCGATCAAACAGAAGGGTTTTCCGGTCTGCACGATCTTCTCGAGTAAAGGCAGAAGGTCGCTCATGGCCGATATCTTCTTGTCGGTGATGACCACATACGGATCATCCAAAGTGGTCTCCATACGTTCGTTGTCAGTGACGAAGTACGGTGATACCCAACCACGGTCGAACTGCATACCCTCGACCACGTCCAAGGTGGTCTCGGCGGTCTTGCCTTCCTCGACGGTGATGACGCCTTCGTGGCCCACCTTCTCCATCGCCTCGGCGATCATGTTGCCGATCTCTTTATCATTAGCGGAGATGCAACCGATCTGCGCCTTCTCGGCATTGGACTTCAA
>JBBTGF010000164.1:0-1859 GCA_038041525.1 Elusimicrobiota bacterium
CGCCTTTGGGCGCATCTACGAGTATTTCCTCGGTGAGTTCGCCATGAGCGAGGGCCAGGGTGGCGGCGAATTCTACACTCCCAGCAGTATCGTGCGCCTTCTCACTGAAGTCATCGAGCCTTATCATGGACGCATCCTCGATCCCGCATGCGGCTCGGGCGGCATGTTTGTCTCGTCGGCCCGTTTCGTCGCCGAGCATAAAAAGAATCCCACTGCGGAGCTTTCTATCCACGGCGTTGAGAAGACCGATGAAACCGGCCGGCTTTGTCGATTGAACCTCGCCGTCCACGGCCTCGAAGGTGAGATCAAACATGGCGGCAACATCAACAGCTACTACGACGATCCTCATGACGGCACGGGCCGTTTCGATTTCGTTCTTGCCAACCCGCCTTTCAACGTCAACGCTGTGGATAAAGAAAGATTGAAAGACATGGTTGGGCAGGGTCGTCGCTTTCCCTTTGGTCTGCCACGCACCGACAATGCTAATTACCTTTGGATCCAACTCTTTTATTCCGCGCTCAATGAAAAGGGCCGGGCTGGCTTCGTCATGGCTAATTCCGCCTCCGATGCCCGTTCTTCCGAACAGGAGCTCCGCCGAAAGCTCATCGAAAGCCGCGCGGTGGACGCGATCGTTGCAGTTGGCCCGAATCTCTTCTATACCGTCACCTTGCCTTGTACCCTCTGGTTTTTAGATAGGGGAAAGAAAAATGCCGTGCGCGCTGATAAGGTTCTTTTTATCGACGCTCGCAATATTTACCGCCAGATCGACCGCGCGCACCGCGAATGGACTCCGGCCCAGATCGGATTTATCGCCAACACTGTCCGCCTTTATCGCGGCGAAGAGCCGGATTTCACCTTGGGCGGCGATGAAGCGAAAACTAAGTTACAGGAAGTTTTCGGAAAAAATCCGAAATACAAAGATGTCCTAGGTTTATGCAAGTCGGTCATTCTCAAAGAAATCGAAGCGCAAGGTTGGTCCCTGAATCCCGGTCGTTATGTCGGCGTAACCCCCGGCGAGGAGGTTAGCGACGAAGATTTCAAAGAAAAATTCACGACTCTAAACGCAGAACTTGCAACCTTGAACGCCCAAGCTCGCGGATTGGAGAAGACCATCGCCGACAATGTAGCGGAGATTTTGGGAACATGAGCAATCCGGAAGAGACTCGCCCACAGTCCAAAGGCCAGTTTCTTGTCTATCAAACCGATAACGGTCAGCTAAAGATCGATGTCCAGTTAGAGGGTGAGACGGTTTGGTTGACTCAGGCTCACATGGCGGAGTTGTTTCAAACGACCATTCCCAACGTGAGCATGCACCTGCGCAACGTCTATGCCGAAGGCGAATTACAAGCAGCGGCAACTGTTAAGGAATTCTTAATAGTTCGACCGGAGGGGAATCGGCAGGTATCCCGATCAGTGGAGCATTATAATCTCGATGCTATCATCTCGGTCGGCTACCGCGTTAAAAGCGCGATTGCTACCCACTTTCGTATCTGGGCTACGCAGAAGCTTCGCGAGTTCATCGTCAAAGGTTTCGCGCTTGACGATGAACGCCTGAAAAATCCTGATCACCCTTTCGACTACTTCGATGAGTTGCTGCGGCGGATCCAGGATATCCGCACATCTGAACGGCGTTTTTATCAGAAGATCACCGACATCTACGCCACCAGTATTGATTATGACCCCACGCAGCCAGTCAGTATTGAATTCTTTCAGACCGTGCAGAACAAGATGCACTGGGCCATCACCGGTCAGACTGCGGCGGAGATCATCCATGCCCGCGCCGATGCTGCCAAGCCGCACATGGGCCTGACCAGTTGGCGCGGCGCGAAAGTGCGCAAGCAGGATGTCGTCATCTCCAA
>JBBTGF010000165.1:0-15553 GCA_038041525.1 Elusimicrobiota bacterium
TGATTATGGACGCAAAGAATCTATGAGCAGTTTCAGGTTCTCCAAAGCGCTCGCCGAATACCTACCGATGCTCATCAAAGGTCCCCGGACATGACGGTAGCCCTTAAACGCGGGTCCAAAGCCACCTTGGGACTCGCTATCGGCGCGATCTTGCTCTACCTGGCGCTGCGCCAAACGCATTGGGAGCAGATCGCTGACGCCGTGCGCCAGGCGTCTTGGCGCTGGATCGCGGTCGCAGTCGGCTGCCAAGCGGCGGCCCTGCTGTTTAAAGCATTACGCCTGATGCTGCTGTGCGAAGGACGCTGGCATCGGCCTAAAGAATTCGCCGCAGCCATTTGGCTGGGGCTCGGAGCCAATGCGTTCATACCTTTCCGCGTCGGCGAGGCGGTCAAGATCGCCTACGTCGCAAAACGCGCCGAGGCCGGGTTCCTGAAAGCGGGATTGACCGTGTTCGCCGAACGAGTCCTTGATTTCATCTGTTTGGGCCTGCTCGTCTTGAGCGTGTTCCTGTTTAAAAACGCTCTCTTCCTTGATTGGGCTGCCAATTTCGGCACTTATTTTGCCGATAAATTACCTTTACTCGCCATCGCTATAGCATGCTTCATAGTGTTATGCGTCACGGTCTTGGTGCTGTGGCGCTATGACGTCTATCACCTACGTACCAGGTCTCAAGAAAAGATCATGGCCGGCATACTGCGCTTCAGGGAAGCCCTACCGTTATTGATGCGGCATTTCGCCCTAGCATTCATCGCCAGCCTCTGCTCTTGGGCCAGCGATATGGCATTCTTGGGCGCGACGGCGGCCGCATTCGGAAACGCCACTGCGCTAGACTTCGGTGAGTTGATCTTCACCCAGATGGTACTGGCGTTCTCCTATCTACCTTCCGTGACTCCAGGTGCGCTCGGCGTCTTCGAGCTCATGGGCCTGTGGGCGTTCGCCATGTTGGAACGACCGAAAGACGCGGCTTTAGCCGTACTGCTCACCGCCCACGGCTTGGTCTACATCGCCCTATTCTCCGGCATGCTAATCGCCATGCTCCGCGAGACCCTCACAACGGCAGATAAAAAAAATAAAAGCTAAAATCCTCGCATGCGCGAAGTTTGCGTGCTTGGCTTAGGCTATATCGGTTTGCCGACGGCAAGCATCCTCGCCACGCACGGGTTTGCGGTGACCGGCGTCGATATCGACCCGCGTACTTTAAAGATCCTCGGGCGCGGCGACATCCATATCGAAGAACCGGGATTAAAGACCCTCTTCCAAGCCTCCATCAAATCGAAAAGCTTGACCTTCAGCCGTACCCCGAGACCCAGCGACGCGTTCATCATCTGCGTCCCGACGCCGGCGGACCACGCCACGAAAAAAGCCGATCTGCGCGCGGTCAAGAGCGCGGCGCGTTCCATCATACCGGTACTGCGGCCCGGCAACCTCGTCATCCTTGAGTCCACGGTCGGACCCGGGACCATGCATGACGTGCTGCTGCCGATCCTGCGTAAATCACGGCACTGGCAGGAAGGCTCCATCCTCGTGGCGCATTGCCCGGAACGAGTCTTGCCCGGACAGATCCTGCGCGAGCTGGTAGCCAATGACCGCATCATCGGTGGCATCGACTATAAGAGCGCGCTGGCGGCCAAAGAGATCTATGCAAAGTTCTGCTCCGGCAACATCCACCTTACCGACGCGCTGACCGCGGAACTCGCCAAACTCGCGGAAAACACCTTCCGCGACGTCAATATCGCCTACGCCAACGAACTCGACCGCATCTGCGAAGATTTGGGCGCCAACACCTGGGAAGTCATCCGTCTAGCCAACCGGCACCCGCGCGTCAAGATACTCGATCCCGGTCCCGGGGTAGGGGGGCATTGCATCGCCATCGACCCCTGGTTCCTAGCCATGGCGTCACCTAAAAAATCACGGTTGATCCAGACTGCGCGCGCCATCAATGAACACCGACCGCTAGAAGCGGCGGCGCGCATCAAGGCCGCGCTCGCCAAGACCGGAAAAAAACATCCTATCGCCGTTTGCCTGGGACTCTCTTATAAAGCCAATGTCGATGATTTCAGGGAAAGCCCGGCCATGGACATCTTTAAAAACCTCCTTACCGACACGCGCATAACGACGCTAGCCGTCGAACCCTATGGCGCAAAACTGAACGGCTCTTTACCATTGACGGACCTTACGACAGCCCTCAATAAAGCCGATGTGATAGCCATCCTTGTCGATCAAAAAGAATTCATGACTTTAGACTGGAAGCATCTCATCGCACAGAAAGGACTCGCCAACATCATCGATTTCAGGGGCATCATCAACAAGGTAGCAGCCTGACATGCGAAAACTATTACTCAAAGGCGGTAAGATATCCACCCAAGAAGTACCCATGGTAAGCTCGCCCGCTAGCAAAGAATTGAAAGTCCAACTCCTAGCTTCAGCCATCTCGGCGGGTACCGAAACCGCGACTATGGTATCCATGGGTCTTGATATCAGGCGCAATAAAGCTTTATTGGCCAAGGTACTCGCTTACGCCAAAGACAGAGGCATCGCGGCGATGATCGCGAAAATCCGGGAACGCTTCGACCAAGGAACCGCGATCGGCTATTCAGCGGCTGGGATCGTCTTGGAAACCGGTGATAACTGTGCCGGGTTCAAACCCGGAGATATAGTCGCCATCGCCGGCGGGCAATTCGCCAACCATTCCGAGTTCGTCTTAGCCTCCAGCCGCCTAGCGGTCAAGGTTCCCGAACAAGTAAGCCCTGAAGAAGCCTCCACTGTGGCTATCGGCGCCATCGCTTTGCAATCCGTGCGGCGCTTACGTCCACAGATCGGCGACACTGTCGGCGTCATCGGTTTAGGTCTCATCGGGCAGATAGTCTGCCAGATTTTGAAAGCCTCGGGAGCGCGCGTGGTAGGATTCGATACCGACCAGAGCCGCCTTAAATTCGCCCAAGAACGCGGTTGGATCGCAGCCGGCGGGCAGCCGCAAGACGCCGCTACGGACACGGCCATAGACAGTCTGACCCACGGTCACGGCCTCGACGGCGTCATCATCGCCGCGCACGCGCCACAGACCGAAGCGCCGCTGGCCTGCGCGATCGCGGCTACCCGGCGACGCGGGACTATCGTGGTCCTAGGCGACGTCAAGCTGACGTTCTCGAGAAAACTCTTCTACGAAAAAGACCTAGAACTCAAGATAGCAACCTCCTACGGACCGGGGCGTTACGATGATTCCTACGAAAAAGCGGGTCAAGACTATCCACAAGCTTACGTCCGCTGGAGCGCAGAGCGTAACATGGACTGCTATCTCGATCTCATCGCCAACAAGCGCATCGAGATCGCGGCGCTCATCGAAGCGGTCTATCCCGTCGACGAAGCGTCGAAGGCATACGAGGCATTAGCGAACCCCAAGGGGCCCAGACCGTTACTGACTCTGATTTCTTACCCTAAAACTACTGAAAAGCAAGCAACTGACACAGTCAGAACCAACGGCAAACCACGCAAGAAAGGCGTCATCGGCGTCGGCGTCATCGGTGCGGGCAACTTCGCTACCAGCTACCACCTGCCCATACTCAACTCCCTTAAAAACGATTTCTCTTTAGTATCCGTGACCACCAAGCGGCCGGAGAAAGCGGCCTTTATCGCCCGGCAGTATGCCATCGGCAAAGCGGTCGCATCGGCCCAAGAGGTGTGCGGCGACCCGGATGTGGACTTAGTGCTCATCGCCACAAGACACGATTCGCATGCCGCGTTAGCCAAGCTCGCCATCGAGAACGGCAAGGCGGTCTTTTTAGAGAAACCGATGGCGACTACCTTGGATGACTTAGAAGACCTCGCCGCGGCATATGCCAAGCATCCCGTCGCTTTCCATGTCGGGTTCAACCGTAGATTCTCGAGTCTGACACAAAACCTGATACAAGAATTACGCAAACTGCCCAAACCATGGACTATCCAATACCGCGTAGCCGCAGACCTCTTACCCGCAGACCACTGGGCGTTAGGCCCCGAAGGCGGCGGCAGGATCATCGGTGAAGCCTGCCATATGATCGACCTGATCTCCTATATCGCCGCAGCGGGATCCGGCCAGACGATCGCGCCGCGCAATATCCACGCCCGTGACTTGAGCGGCCGCAGGCCTTGCGACGGCATCAGCGCGGATCTTGAATTCAACGAGGGCGTCAG
The DNA here is from genome assembly GCA_038041525.1 of Elusimicrobiota bacterium. GTDB lineage: Bacteria > Elusimicrobiota > Elusimicrobia > JACQPE01 > JACQPE01 > JBBTGF01. Next base: position 4,171 of record JBBTGF010000165.1, read on the forward strand.
CGCCACGCTCGTCTACACGCAGAGCGTCGGCCGCGACATCGGCAAAGAACGCATCGAGATCCTCACTCCGAAAGCTGCGCTATTACTAGAGGACTTCGCGTCCCTGCGCATCGACCCAGCGCAAGGCCGCCCGACACATATCCGCCTCGCTGTAAAAGATAAGGGCTTTGATGCGCAATGGCGCGCGCTGGCACATCATCTCTCTGGCCATGGCGGCGTGGCACCCATCAGCTTCGCAGACGCCCTGCAGAGCATGCGCCTGACATTCATGGTCAATGGACTCGCAGCCTCGCTATAACGCCCTCTGGGAGCGGACAAAAAAACTGCCTCCCAAGGAAGTGCTTCGCAAGCTCACGGTCAAACTCAAAAACCAGGCATCAATACCATATCTTTCGCTGAAAAGATCGCTTGGCTTAGCCGGCTGGAGCAGTCGCAACCGGTTACTCAAAGCGCTTTTGCAAGGACCGCGAAAGCAGCCGTCCCTGACCTTCCCTTTCTGGGATATCACGCACGCCGACCGCTTGGCCGACCAACTCAAAGACTATTATCCCGAACACGCCAAAAAGGTCGTCAGTAAAGCCTATGATATCTTAGCCGGCGACTATGAGATCCTCGCCCCGGGACCCCTCAACCTCAAGAGGCTCTCTATCGAACTCGCCACGCGCCATGGCGTAGCGCCGACATACCTTCCCTGGCACTACGATTGGCTACTACCATACAGATGGGACCCGCAACTGGCACATCCGCTATGCACGCCCGAGGCCCAGGCAGGAGCGGATATCAAACTTCCCTGGGAACTCTCTCGCTTCCATCATCTCGTCACCTTAGCGCAGGCGTTCATCCTCACGCGCCAACGCGCCATGCTCGATGAGATGACCCGGCAATTCAACGACTGGTACGCCAGCAACCCTCCCGGCTACGGCGTCAACTGGGCGTGTCCCATGGATATCAGCATCAGGCTAGCCAACGTCTCTTTGGCATTCTCGATGGTGATCTATCATCTTGACAGAGCTGACAAGGATCACACCAAGGCTTTGGACCAGCTTGACGCGTTCGTCTTCGACCATACGACCCATGTCATACGCCACCCAGAATGGCCGAGCAATCATCTCATTGCCGATCACGCAGGCGTAGCGCTGGCAGCGCGCATCCATCAAGGCTTCCACTATTCATCACTTTGGCTCGCCCATTGCTTAGCGGGACTACGCCGCGAAGCCCAGCGACAGATCTACGCCGATGGCATGGACTTCGAAGCATCCACGAGCTACCATGGGCTCGTCTTGGAAATGTATCTTTTTTGCTGGCTCTCTCTAGATGAGGCGCAGCGCCGAGCCGATCCCTGGCTTAAGTCCACGACTTTGAAACTGCTAAAGGCCGCGGCAGCCTTCGCTAAACCCTCCGGGTACGCGCCGCAATTCGGCGACAACGACTCGGGGCGTTTCCTGGATCTCGCCGCTGACAACGCCGCATCAGGGCATGATCATCTACGTGATATCGGCGCACTGGCTTTCGACGCTCCCGAACTGATCCGTGACCCCAGCCAACAACCGACGGCCGCGGCGCTCTGGCTCCTCGGACCCGAGGCGCTGCAATCCTGGGAAAAAATCCGCCGCCCGCGATCCCGGCAGCCGCAGGTCCCTCAAGCGCTTGCGCTGCCTGACGCGGGCATCCATACATTCAAAGACGGCCAGACCGGCCATTACCTCGCTATCAGCAACGGGCCCAACGGCCAGAATGACGCGGGGGGACACGCGCACAACGACAGGCTTTCGTTCGAATACAGCCCATTCGGGGAAGACCTTATCGTCGACCCCGGGACAGGAGTCTATCTACGCGCGCCCTGGCTACGCGACGAATTGCGCTCGGTCAAGGCGCATAACACCGTTTGCGTGGCCAATCAGGAACAGAACCGCTTTGTAGCGACTTTTCAACTCGCGCAAGACGTCAAAAATCCACGCTGCTTGGAAGCGCGTTATGATGCTCGAACAGCGCAATACCATTACTATGGTCAACATGACGGCTATCTGCGGCTTGCCACACCGATCCTGCACAAACGTAGATTCACGCTATCGCTTAAAGACATGGTCTCACTAATCATCGAAGACGATCTCATTACGACAAGCCCGGCAAAAGACGATGGCGGCGCCGGGCTGTCCTGGAACTTGACTCTAGCGCCCGGCGTCAGCGTGATATCTTGCGACCCGGCAGAAGCGCTACTGCGTACGCCCTCGGGCAAGACCTACCGCGTCACCTGCAATCTACCGATCGAACGTGCGGACGCGCACCATAGTCCGGCATTCGGCAAAAAGCACCCTACGGCCGCTTTACGCTGGCGCTGTGATGCGGCATTGCCATGCAAGTATAAATTTGAAATAACCATGATGTCAGCGGCTTAAACTATGTTCTATCTGTCGATCGCGGTCACCACTCTGGCGTTAAGCTACATCATCAACAGGATCTGCGCCGCCGTTGCCGGACGCCTCAAGATATTCGACCTTCCGGATAACAAACTCAAGACGCACGCGATCCCCACGCCAAGGATCGGAGGGGTGGGGATATTCCTCTCCATAGCGGTGGTATTGGTCGCCACACGCTTCTTCACCGATTATCCGACCGGAACCATCAGGAACTTCAGGTACATCCTCTCGGGAGCCAGCATCATCTTCCTGATGGGGCTTATCGACGATCTAAAACCCGGCGGCTTGACCTACAGGGAAAAATTCGCCATACAATTCATCGCGGCCGCCATCCTGCTGCTGGCACCGGTGCGCATGCAATTCATCCACCCGCATTATCTAGCCGCCGCGCTCTCCATCATCTGGGTGATCGGCATCACCAATTCCATCAACTTGATCGACATCGCCGACGGCTTGGCAGGAACGCAGACAGCGTTAGCTTCGGCGGCGTTCCTGGCCATCGCCTTCCCTTCCGAAGATATCTACGTCAATATCCTTGCCGCCGCGGTCTTGGGCGCCACTATCGGGTTCCTACCGCTGAACTTCTCCAAGCAGCACAAACTTTTCATGGGAGATTCGGGTTCGACCTCTTTAGGTTATCTTCTAGCCGTCTTGGCCATGGGCTGTTCGTATTCAGCCCAGAACCCCTTGGCTGTCTACGCGCCGCTGATGATCCTGGGAATGCCGGTGATCGAGACCTTCTTTCTCATCTACATCAGGCTTAGGAAAGGTTTAAACCCATTCTACGGCAGCCGCGACCACTTGGTACACAGGCTGCAAGAATTGCATCTCACGCAGCACAACATCCTGACCCTGCTGGCTTTATCTACCCTGCTACTGTGCCTACTGGCTTTCCTGATCTCAAGGTTGAGCAACATACTGGTGATCATCGCCATCTATACGGTCTTGACCATAGCCGCCATCATCATCCACAATAAACTCCCCGTCAACAAACTACGCTAAGATCATGGGTCCTAAGACGGTCATCATCGGCGCCGGGTTAGCAGGGCTATCGGCGGCCTATCATCTTAAAGATGACTGGGTCATCTTAGAGAAGAACGCGACCTTGGGCGGCCTAGCGAGTTCCGAGCGCGTCGGCGGTTTCATCTTTGACAAGACAGGCCACCTTCTACACCTGCACTCACCCTACGCTAAAGACCTCATCTTAGAGCGCCTGCTCAAAGGCAAGCTCGAAGCGCACCGCAGGAATTCCTGGATCTATTCGAAAGCGACGATGACTCGCTACCCCTTCCAGGCGAACACCTTCGGACTACCGGAGAGCGTGATCGCCGAATGCGTGTCCGAATTCCTCAAGGCTCGCGAGCGCACCAGGAAACCCAAGGATGACCCCGATTTCCACCGCTGGAGCATAGAGACCTTCGGCAAGGGCATCTCCCGGCATTTCATGCTCCCATACAACAAAAAGCTATGGCGTCATGATTTGAGATCGATGACCACGGAATGGATCAGGGGGTTCGTACCCGTGCCCTCCAAAGAAGAAGTCCTCTATGGCGCACTGACGGATCAAAAACGCCATTTCGGCTACAACTCATCGTTCTATTACCCACGCTCCGGCGGCATCCAGGCGCTACCCGACGCCTTCGACAACGCGCTCGACAGGAACGATATTTTCAGCAACGAACCTGTCATCAGTATCGACGTTCCAGGCAAAAAGGTCATCACACGAAACGGGATATACCCCTATGACCGGCTGATCAACACAGCGCCATTAAACGTCATGGTCGACTGGGTGCGGCCCTATCTCACCGAACGATTGGCCACGGCAGCGGCGCGCGCGCTGACCTGGACTGTGGTCTATAACCTCAATCTAGGCGTCAGAGGCAAAGACACTTCAGGTAGACATTGGACTTATTTTCCCGAGAACCGTTACCCATTCTACCGTATAGGCATAGGCAGCAACTTCGCGCCCGCGTCCGCCCCGATGGGAACCCGCTCTTATTACATCGAATACGCCAAAAGACCCGGCGAACGCTTCGACTATGAGAAGATGCGCGCGCTCACTATCGCGCACATGCGCGATTTCGGCTGGATGCGGCGCAAGGACGAGATCATGACCATCCACTGGAACCGTATCGACCCCGGTTATGTGGTGTTCACCAAAGAACGCCGGGAGTTCCTGCCGGCGTTTGTCGCGTGGCTCGAGCGCCACGGCATCACCAGCACCGGGCGCTACGGCGCGTGGAAATACTCTTTCATGGAAGAAGCCATCCTAGACGGCAAAGCCGCCGCCGAGGCCACCCACAAACACGATGTGCGCGCATAGCCTTTAGTCCCTACACAGGATAGTACCTAAGACCCTAGCGACAGCATAATGCTCATAGGATAATCATTTAAGAGTGCATATCCCGGAGGAACTATGAAGACGTTCTTGATAAGCATATTATTGCTGGCATCGGTCCAAGCCTGGGCGGATTACCATGTCAACCTGATAGCCGACCCGTGGTCGAATAAAAAACCAGTTATCAACAACGAAGATCCGACAGAACTCTCCACTGCGGCTTGCTCTTTGCATCTCGACGCCGCACTAGGGCATACCCTCGAGGGCATGGACGCGACAGACAAGATCAAACTCTTGCGCGCTTACGGCGTTCCCGCGTATCTCTACATCCGAACCAACGCTACGATGACGCCGGAGGCGCCGTTGTCTTTCAACGGCCTGCAACACAACCCGATGCCCTCCCTGGGAGCAGGCGGCGACAAACTCCTGGAAATACTCTCTCTGGTCAAGACGGATGCCATCGGCAGCATCGACCTCGATGAGTTTTATGCCTTAAGGATCAAAGCCAAAGAATGGCAGGAATCCGAGGACAAATGCCGCACCTGGCCAGACTACCCTGAACCGGGCTACTATGTCGGCCAGATCAAGACGCTCATCGCCGATATCAGAAAATACGTGGGCGCGGCGCAAAAAAGCCCCGCTGCCGACCCACTCTACAGATTAAACGGCATGGATGCCTTCGAAGGACGCCTAGCGGCGGTCAGGGCGAGACTGGAATCACAAGCGCAGACTTTGAATCTCGCGCAAGGACGCGGCGGCAAGGTGGACAAAGATGCGGTCAAACGCCTCAGTAGCGCCGTAAGCGCCGTCAACCGCATCTTCAACGGCAAAGGCGCTGTCCTGACGCCGGCGGCCCTTTATAACGTCGTTGCCAGCGTTTCCAAAGAAGACTTAAACGACGACGAATGGGCTCTGCTGGCGCGCCATTTCCCGATGGGCGAAGACATTCTCCGCCACCAGGCCATGGACGCTTGGCGCGCAGGGTTCACAGGACAAGGCGTCAAGGTAGCGGTCATCGACACCGGAGCCGACGAGAGACATCCCGCGTTCACGCGCCCATTTAGCGCCAACGTAGTGAAGAATCCATTCCGTAAAACCGGCGATGACGCTGCCATTCTCGACGCCAAAGGGGAACACGGTACCAGCGTCATGTCCGCAGTGGCGGCGTTGGCGCCGCAAGCCGAACTCGTCAATATCAAAGTCTATGATGAAAATAACATAGGAGAAGACCAACGACCTTTGGAGATCAGGAACCCCGATGTATTTGCGAACTCTTTTATAAGGGCCTTGAATGAAGCGGTCAAGCAAGGCGCCACCGTCATCAATTTGAGCACCTTTCACGGCCTATTGCCCAACACCGCCGCCCCCGGATGGGACAAGGTCCACGACAAGCTCAAAGAATTATCCCTTAAAGGCGTGGTCATCGTCGCGGCCTCGGGTAACCAAGGCAAAGATAAGGACAAAACTTTACAAGAACTCAACTTAAGCAAGATGGCCGCTTCGCCCTATGTCTTGGCCGTGGGCGCGGCCGACTATTTCGGACGGCTGACAAGCTTTTCCTCGCGCTCGCAAGTCAACGACCCGGCATCCAAAAAGGTCTATTCCAAACCCGACGTCACCAGCTACGGCGAAGCCGTGCGCGTCGCTAAGTTCCAGAGCAATGCAGACTACGACAGGGCGGAAAACGGACTTTTCACGCCCAACAACGGCACGTCATTCGCCTCGCCGCAAGTAGCCGCCATCGCGGCGCTCGCCATACAGAAAGCGAAGCTGGCGGGACTCAAGCCCTCATCGTCATACATCAGAAAACTCATCAAAAGAACGGCCGCTCTGCCCGATTCCTGCACCCAAAACGCCGCTTGCGACAAAACGGGCTATGGCGCAGGCTTGGTCTCCATCAAAGACCTGTTAGAGAGCATCGGCACATCGGTAGCTAAAGCCAAATAGACACGCCCCGGCGCTCCATTAGTTCTAAAATGGAGTGTTCATGGACAGGCGGCCCGTAGTCTTACACCTCATCACCAAGCTCGAGTTCGGCGGGGCGCAGCAGAATACCCTCTACACGGTCGGCCATCTCGACCCCGCGCGCTTCGATGTCATCTTAGCCAGCGGACCGGGGGGGATGCTCGATGCGCAAGCGCTGCAGCTACCCAAACATGTCAAGGTCTTCTGGCTCAAACATCTACGCCGTGAGATCCACCCATTACAAGACGCGCTAGCGATAGCCGAGATCCATGCCCTCATCAGACGCACTGACCCGGACATCGTCCATACCCACTCATCCAAAGCCGGCATCCTAGGCCGCATGGCGGCATGGGCAGCGGGAGTACCGGTCATCATCCACTCGTTCCATGGATTTGGTTTCCACGACTATCAAAAACCCCTGGTCAGGACTTCCTATGCTGCCATAGAGAAGATGATCGGCTGGTTAACCACGCATTTCATCTTCGTCTCGCGCATGAATGAGGCTTATGCCGCATCCTGGGGCATCCGCGCCCGGAAAGGCTCGACTCTGATACGCAGCGGGGTAGACTTACAACGCCTACGCCGTCTTGACCAAGCCACGCGCGAGCGAAAACGCACAGAACTCGGGATTCCTGCAGACTCGATGGTTGTGAGCATGATCGGGAACCTAAAACCACAAAAAAACTCCAAGGATTTCATCGAACTCGCCAAAAGGCTCTTAAACACGCAACCGCACGCCCTTTTTCTGTTCATCGGCGGCACAGAGAAGGACTGTGCCGATCAAGAAAGACTGGCACGTTCGGTGCCGAAGAATTTGCGTTGCCTAGGCTGGCGCGCAGACAGCGCCGAGATACTTAAAGCTAGCGACGTTTTTGTGCTGACCAGCCTATGGGAAGGACTGCCGAGAAGCCTGGTGGAGGCCATGGCCCTAGGCCTACCAACTTCTGCCTACGCGACTGACGGGATAGCCGAACTCATCGACAATGCGCAAAACGGCATACTGGTTGCGCCCAAAGATATCGATGCCCTTTGCTTGAATCTGCAGCGTCTCTTAGATGATGCCGCGCTGCGAGCGCGACTAGGGGGTAAAGCCCAACATGCCATCGGCGATGAATTTGATATAAATACCATGGTCACAGAGCAGGAGCGTCTCTACTTCAAACTCCTGCCAGCGGCTTAAACACCGATGAAACCCATCGATACGCAGATCGTCATCGACAACAACGGCTACAGTTTTTCAGGCGATATCGACGCGGATAGCGCCGTCTACCGCCAAGCCGCCGAATCTGGGGCAATCGTAAAAGCGCCGCTATCGACACGCTTCGATATCAGCGTAGGGGACGGCGATTTCCTTCTATTAGGCTCTTTGCACGGCGTCATGAGACTCGCCTGCGCACGCTGCCTGGAAGCATTTGAAAGCTCATTCGACCAGGAACTCGAGGCCTCCTACCCTAAAGACGCGGAAACCATCGACCCCACGGAGGAATTCCGCCAGGCTATCGTGCTCTCCGTGCCCGAAAAACCGTTGTGCACCCCGGACTGTAAGGGTTTATGCCTGACTTGCGGCAACAATAAGACCAAAAATCCATGCGATTGTAAGGTCTAAAATCCCAACGCTTTTGCTAAACTAGAAGGGCTTAAACGACAGGTCGGAGGAAGCGACAATGCCAAATCCTAAGAAAAAACATACTCGTCACCGCACCGGGATCAGGCGTGGCGCCAACTGGCGCATGGAAAGCCCGGGGACGAGCTTGTGTCCTAATTGCGGAAAAACCAAGCTCCCACACAAAGCCTGCGGCGCATGCGGTTTCTACAAAGGAAACCTGGTGATGACGCCCAAGGCCCCTAAAACCGATAAGCCCAAGGAGGGTACCGGAAATCCCGAAAACGGAGGTGCATAACGATGCAGACTGACCTTGAACGACCGGGTCAAATGTATTCTAATGCGCAAACCATGCGGTTGAAAGACAAAGTAGCGATCATAACGGGCTCGGCGCAAGGCATAGGGCGCGCGATCGCGGAACGCTACCAGAAAGAAGGCGCCAAACTCATCCTCTGCGACATGCGAGAAGAGTCAGTGGCGCAGACAGCGAAAGAACTCTCCAGCCTAGGCAACCCCGTGACGTCCGTCGCGTGCAATGTCACCAAGAAAGAAGATTGTGAGAAGGTCGTCAATGTGGCCATCGAGAAGCATGGCCAGATCGACGTCCTGGTCAACAATGCAGGCATCACTAAAGACGGGCTGATCATGCGTATGAAAGAAGAAGACTGGGATATCGTCATGGACGTCAACCTCAAAGGCGCTTTCCACTTCGTGAAAGCGTGCGTAAGCCCGATGATGAAGAAGCGCAGCGGGCGCATCATCAACATCTCTAGCGTAGTCGGCCTCATGGGCAACCCGGGCCAAGCCAATTACGCGGCGTCTAAAGGCGGACTTATCGCCTTCTCGAAAGCCATGGCCAAGGAGCTTGCGACACGCAACATCTTGGTCAACGCTATCGCGCCGGGGTTCGTCGCCACACAGATGACTGACGCACTACCCGAAGAAGTCAGGAAACTCTACCTCTCGGCTATCTCGTTAGGACGCTTCGCGCAGCCCGATGAGATCGCCAAAGTAGCGCTCTTCCTGGCGTCTGATGACTCCAGCTACGTGACCGGGCAGGTCATCAGCGTTAACGGCGGTCTTTATATGTAGTAGATTCCTAAGGTTGCGCGATCCGCGATGCGTCATCAACGCATCGGGCGTCACGCACCAGGCAAAACAACGTATACCAACGGAGGAAATCATGGCAGATAACGACATCGAAGGTCGCGTAAAAAAGATCATCATCGAGCAGCTTGGCGTCGATGCCGGTGAAGTGTCCACCCAAGCGCATTTCGTCAACGACTTAGGCGCTGATTCACTCGACACCGTCGAACTCGTCATGGCTCTGGAAGAAGAATTCAACGCGGAGATCCCGGACGAAGACGCCGAGAAGATCCAGACGGTCGGTCAAGCCGTCGAATATATCAAGACGCACGGCAAGAAATAAGCGGGCCGATCAAGGACCGCTTCGATACTCAAGGCGGATATCCTCGCCGCCGATGCGAGGATCATATATGCCGAAACCGGCGCGCACGCAGAGTGGCGCACGGACGCTGGACATGCGCAACGCCGGAGAGGATCTCCGCCTGAGTTTCCTGTGTGCATCAAGATGACCCCAGGTAAAAGCCTCACGCCTCTGACGATGATATCTGACGAAAAAGAACGCGACTTGGAGAAACTCATAGGCTACAAATTCCAAGATGCGAGCCTGCTTGAGACCGCCCTGTCGCACTCTTCCTATTCAAAGGAACGCACTACCTCGGATTCCAACGAACGCCTCGAATTCTTAGGCGACAGCGTATTCAATATGATCATCGCTTCCTACCTCTACGAGAAATTCCCCAACGCCAACGAGGGGAAACTCTCGAAGATCAAATCCATGCTGGTTTCCAAGAAGAGCCTCCTGGAATTAGCCAAGATGCTCAATTTGGAAGACTATCTGATGGTAGGCAACGCGGACAGCGCCGGCGCGCTCGCCTCCAGAGAGAAAGAGAACATCTTGGCTGATTGCGCGGAAGCGGTCATCGGGGCCATCTTCCTTGACAGCGGCATCGACACTTGCCGCAACTTCATCATCAAAAAATGGGTGGCAAAAAAGAAGCGCTTGGTCACGCGCGATTATAAAAGCCGCCTTCAGGAAGTCATCCAGAAAAGCTACAAAAAGATCCCGGAATACAGGCTCTCCCATAGTTGGGGCCCGGAACACGCGAAGAATTTTGAAGTCGAAGCCGTCTTCGACTCCAAGATCCTTGGTAAAGGTTCAGGGCGCAACAAGAAAGAAGCCGAGCAAAGCGCCGCTAAGCAGGCGTTGCTTAACTTCAAGAACATACTCAAGAACCACTAGGAGGACACATGCTACAAACGCTCGATTACGACTTTACAGAACAGCAACGTGAGATCATCGCCCTCGCCCGCGAGATCGCGGAGAAAAAAGTAAAACCCGTACGCGCGAAATATGATGAAGAAGAGAAATTTCCTTGGGAAGTGATCGAGGAATTCCGCAAAGTGGACCTCTTCGGCGTCTACCTACCCGAAGAATACGGCGGATTGGGCGGCGCCAACACGGAACTCTGCCTGGTCACCGAAGAACTCTCCAAGGCCTGCGGCGGCATCGCCCTCTGTGTGGCTGGCTGCGGCCTGTGCGCCATCCCGATCCTGTTATCCGGCACCAAAGAGCAGAAGGAAAAATACCTGCCAGACTTGGCCTCCGGAAAGAAGTTGGGCGCCTTCTGCATCACGGAACCAGGCGCAGGTTCGGACGCAACCTCGATGAAAGCGACCGCCACCAAGCAGGGCGACTACTACATCTTAAACGGCGTCAAGAACTTCTGCACCAATGGCGAAGTGGCCGAGACCTATACGCTGTTCTTTTCGACGAACCCGGCGAAGGGCGCGCGCGGCATCAGCGCCTTCATCGTGGAGAAGGGAACCCCAGGGTTCATCTTCAGCAAGAAAGAGACCAAGATGGGCATCCGGGCCTCCCCGACCTACGAATTAAGCTTCAACAACTGCAAGATCCCGGCGGCCAACCTCTTGGGCGGCGCGCCGTATGAGCCTAAAGAAGATAACCCGATGATC
>JBBTGF010000166.1:0-7015 GCA_038041525.1 Elusimicrobiota bacterium
TTATGGATGACCGGGCCCTCGCCTTTCGCGTATTCAAGGTCAGCGCCCATGGCTTCCAAAGGCATCAACAAGTCGGTGAAAAGTATCGCGGCATCGAGTTCGAACGCCTTGATGGGCTGCAAGGTTACTTCGGCGCAGAGCTTGGCGCTCTTGCAGATCTCAAGCATGGAATGTTTGGCGCGCAACTCCCGGTATTCCTTCATGTACCGACCGGCTTGGCGCATCAGCCAGATGGGGACTCTGCGGACCGCTTGCCGGTTACATGCTTGCAGGAAGGGGCCTTTGGCGGCTTGATTCATATTCATATTTTAGGAAACTGCAGACACTTTCTGCTGATTTTATATAGGATTGTTTAAGATGAAAAGTACGAAGAATCAGAATAAAAGTTTGATCGGCATCTTAGGCAGATATTTTGTCCATGGGGTACTGACGATCGCGCCGGTCACGTTGACCGTCTATATCGTCATCTGGCTGATCAAGGCGTTGATGTCGGCGATCGGCGCTCCCGTGGGGGAGATGCTGGGGCATCATCACGGGCTCGTCGGACTGGCGTTTAGCGTGGTTGTCATCACCGCAGTGGGTTTCCTCTCCACCAACTTTATCACGCAAAGGATCGTCGACGCTATCGACAGTTGGATGCAAAGGGTGCCGTTCGTCAAGATGATCTATAACCTTTTCAGTGATACTTTGAATACGGTCTTGGGCGAGAAGCAGAAATTCTCAAAAGTCGCTTTAGTCCGCATCCCGGGCAGCAGCGCAAAGATCATCGGTTTTGTCACGGCGCACGACATGGCGAGTCTCGGGGATTTCGCCAAGGACCACATGGCGATCTATGTCATGCAGTCGATGCAATGGGCGGGGCATACGTTCTTGGTGCCTAAAGAAGACGTCGAGTTGATCGACTTGCCGCTTGACGTGGCCATGAAGTTCGTCATCTCTGCCGGTATCGCGCACAAGAAAGATAACGTCAAGGAACTTTCATAGGAGGCATGCGATGGGGGCAAGTCTTTTTTTTGAGGACTATAAACCGGGGACGACCATCACTACGGGCGGTCGTACTATCACGGAAGCCGATATCGTCAATTTCGCTTGTCTCTCCGGGGATTTCAACCCTATCCATACCAATGTCGAACATGCCAAAAAGGGTTTCGGTGAACGTATCGCGCATGGCTTGCTCGGATTAGCCGTACTCTCCGGGCTCATCCATGAACATGGCGCTATACGCGAGAGCGTCGTGGCGTTCATACATCTTGATTGGCGTTTCTCGCAGGTGGTCAAGATCGGTGACACGATCCATGGTACCTTCGTAGTCGATAAAGTCCGAGCCGTCGGTCAAGGTCAAGGCATCGTTTATTTCGACAGTTCGATTGTCAATCAGAAAGGCGAGACTGTCGGTGAAGGGCAGTGGGGCCTGATGATCCGTAAGCGCCCATGAAGCACGGGAAATCCTGTTGCGTCGTCGCGGTAGCCGGGGGGTCGGGGTCGGGTAAGACTACGTTCGCCCAGCGCATCGTGCAGCAATGCCAGCGCATCGGCGTCGACGGACAGTTGTTCTCCCTGGATAATTATTATATCCGTCTAGACCATCTGCCTATGTCTAAGCGCCGGGAATACAATTTCGATCATCCTGACGCCATCGATTTAAGGCTTATCAAAGAACATTTCACCAGTCTGTGCTCCGGCAAGAGCGTCCGCCAGCCGGTCTATGATTTTAAAACGCATACGCGTAGCGCCAAAACGGCGTTACATCGGCCGAGCAAGCTTATCGTGGTGGAAGGACTGTATGCGTTGTATTTCCCGGAGTTGCTCAAATTCTATGATTACAAGATCTTCGTTTCGACGGGGATAGCGACTGCGGTATTACGGCGCATCGCGCGTGATATCGAGCATCGCGGACGTGACGTCAAGAGCGCCAAGCATCAGATACTGACCACGGTGCTGCCGATGTATGAGACTTACGTCAAGCCCACCCAAAGGAACGCGCATTTTTCCATCAATTGGGATGGAGAAGAGGTCCCTTACAAGGCGACCGAAGGCATCGCCAGGATGCTACGCGACTTCTTCCGCTAAAAAGATCAACGGGCCAAACGCGGCAACCAAAGAGCCATCTTCATCGCGGCCAAGCGCGCTTGCTGGGCGAGCGGGGCGAAGCCAGGTTTGAGCGCGACGATGAGCGACTCAGTCTCGAGGATCATGGGACTCTTGCCAGCCGGAGCCAGTCGTTCGTAGACGTTCAAAGAGACTTCGTGCACGAGCGGGCGCATGCCTTTGATCACTTTTATCGCGCTGTTCTCTTTTAGCGTAGTCGGTTTGGCCGCGAAGACGAAGTCGCGGCTCATTTTTTGTTCGAACCAGACGCCGGATAGCTTGCCGTTGGTCTTGTCGAAGCGCAAAGTCGAGCGCAACGCCGGGGCAGCTTGCGAATTGCCGAAGGGCCATTCCGCCAAGGAGATCTTGCTCATCGAGGGCGTGTTCTCGACGCGGATCGCCACTTTCTCATTTTTAAACGACTTTTTCCCGGCGCCTTGGAAGACTTGGTTCGAGGTGTCGATGAGGTTCTTATAGAGCCGAGAAGGGTCGCTCTCATAGAATTTGTACGCCGGTTTCTCGATCGTCAGCCGGTCCGCAGGGGCCAGTAGCGCCAAGCGTTCGCTGACAGCTTGTTGCGCGGTGGCGAAACCAGCATAAGCCGGTCCTTCAAGGAGTCCGTTCTCGGGCATGCGCATCGCGCCCATGAACGACGATTCGACGCTGCCGAGATATTCGGCGGGCGTGAAATACAGGATCGCGTGGCAGCGCAGCGTGCTGACTGCCAGCAAGCAGGATGCCAATAGGATGGCTCTTTTACTCATGGTATGGTCCTCTCTTGTTAAAGTTCGGCTGGTAGCTCCAGCCGGGGTCATCGATATTAGAGCAAAGAGCGGCGTTTCCTCCTAGGGACTTTAGGCGTGATTTCAAACGGGACTTTAGGGAAGCGTTTTTGGTCTCTATATTTGTCATTGCGGAACCTGCGAAGTCTGCGTAGCAGGTATCCGCAATCCAGTACTTTGTTCTCTTATTGTGCGCAAGTACTGGATTGCCGCCTGCGCGGCAATGACGAGAGTGTTTAAGGAAGCGGTTGGGGAGAGTCTTAGAACGGGTCTAAGCGGTAGAGCGCTGGGGGGTTGTTGGCGCTTATCCAGAGATGGCGCCCATCATAGGTCAATCCGGTGGGAGGGCTTTGCCTAGGGATGATGTTTTCGACGGTCTGGGAACCTTCGGGCTCTAGGCTATCGTCCCCTGCGTGATAGCGGTTGATGGTTTTTTTATCGGCGTCGAGGAGCCAGAGCGTGTCGCCATTGACCGCCAGGCCGCTTAAATAATGTTCTTTGATCAGATATGTCGCTACGGTCTTGAGCCTGTCTTGGGACAGGGACATCTTGTTGAGCACTTGGCCCAACGGGTCGGCGCTCCAAAGGTGCTCGCCGGCCGCGGACAGGACGATTTTGCCGATGCTCGGCAAGGGGAATGTCTTCTGGATAGTCAGGGTTTTAACATCGTGTGCGTAGATGTTCTGATTCTGATAGTCCGCGCTCCAAAAGGCGCCTTTGAAATAAGCCAGACCTGTCAGTGAAGGATTGGCTAGGCTCAAAGGTGCGCTGACGTGGGTCGAGCCTGGGGCTACGGTATAGATGGAGCTGGCAGTCGCGTCGGCGACGGCAAGCGAGCTGTCGGGTAACGCGGTCACGGCAAAGTAACGGCCTTTAGGAAGGTCTATCTTTTTAGGCGCTAAAACGTTGTGCCGCAGCCAGAATGTCGCGGTTGCCGCCAGTAGGACGATGGTGAGGCGTAAAAGGAGTCGCTTGCCGCCCGGGGCTTTTGGGTTACGCGGTTTTTTGTATCTCCATGAGCTTGAACCATAGACGTCGGCTGGCGGCACATCGACGCGCTTGAAAGTCGGTTTAAAGCCCTTGCTATCGATGACCTCATCGAATCGGGGCAATCCTCCGATGAGCGGTTCGAATCGCTTTTTATCGCCAGAGTCTGATTTTTCGTCCGCCATCACGTCAATTTATAATAATGCAGACATGCTGCAAAGCGTCTTCCTCGCTGCCGCCGAGACGATCGTGCCTGCGTGCGTAGCATTGAGCGGCGCGCATCGTGAAGCGCTCTTGCGGATACCTTTGCATGCGTTGCGGTCTCGTCCCGTCATGATGCGCCGTCAGTTAGCGATATTGCTTTGGGTCATCGAATGCAGCGCCTTGCCACGCTGGGGCAGTGTATTCACCCGGCTCGATGCCGCAGCTCGCGACCGTCATTTGCGTTGGTTCCAGGATTGTCCGTTCGAACTTTTGCGCAAAGGTTTCTGGGGGCTCAAAGTTCTCGTTTATATGGGCTATTACGGACAGCCGGATCTAGCGGCGCGTTGCGGTTATGCGGTGACGAAGAGCGGCAATGAGATGTTGCATGGATAAAGATATCGACATCGTTATCATCGGCTCCGGCGCGGGCGGCGGCGCTTGCGCCAGCGCGTTGGCGCCTTTAGTGGCGCAGGGTCTTAAGGTCGCAGTACTAGAGTGGGGGCCGGAGTTCCGGGATGCGGAATTCACCGGCCGCGAACTCGAGATGGCCGAGAGGTTGTATTTTGACGGCGGTGGGGTACTGACTAAAGACAAGTCGATGACTTTGGCTTTCTGTAAGGCCTATGGCGGTTCGACCGTGGTCTATACGGGTACGACCCTGCCGATAGCTGTCGATACTGTGGAGCGGTGGGGGGTCCCTGGCCTGCAACACGGTGACTTGATACTGCGGTCGCGTAAATATGCGCTGCAGAATAATGTCCACGCGCTCGAAGGCCATCTTATCAATGAGAACAACAGACTCTTTGAGCGGGGCTGCAAGCGGTTGGGTTGGTGTGTCGAACAATTCCCGCTCAATCTCAAGGGATGCCAGGGTTCGGGCCTGTGCAATCTGGGATGCCCCAATGCCGCTAAACAAGGAACGCACCGGGTGCAATTGCCTGCTGCAAGGAGGGCGGGTGTCGAAGTGGTGACGCGTTGCCGGGTGTCGTCTATCGACGTCAGGACGCGGCGCATCAGTGCGCGCGTGGAGGCTTGTGATGGCGTAGGCCTGCCTTCGGCCTGGGCACCGGGGGAGTACCGTATCCGTGCCGACGCGGTCATCGTGGCTGCGGGTGCGGTCAATTCGCCGGCTATCCTGCTACGCAGTGGCCTTGGAGCGGCGCTGCCCGCGTTAGGGGGGTATTTCACCTGCCATCCCGCGCTGATCCTTGCCGGAGTACATGGGCGCAAGATCAGCAATTATCATGGGCATCCGAAGAGTTTCTTTTGCGATGAGTTCGCGGCGCGCAAGCGCTTTCTTTTGGAGACCTGTATGTATTTCCCATTCACCACGGCTAAGAACCTAGCCGGTTTCGGCCAAGAACATGAGTCGATGATGGCGGATTTCTCGAAATTGCAGATGATCCTCGCTTTAGCGCTCGATGACGCGTTGCGTGACAATCGCGTCAGTCTCGGGCGCGACGGCGAGCCGATCGTCGATTACCGGTTGACCGAGGCTACCCTGTTCTCTTTGGTCGAATCCATGCGCGCTGCGGCGCGGGTCATGTTCGCCGCCGGGGCTGCGAGCGTGCATGCGCCCGCAGGGCGTGATTTCAGCATCCCGCGGTCGACAGAGATATCGCTTGACGATCTCATCAACGCTCGTTATTTCAAGCAGGGCAAGGTGTCGATATCGGCCGCGCACTTGATGGGCGGCTGTCGCATGGGCAAAGATGCGTCTGATTCGGTCACGGACTCTTGGGGGCAGGTGCATGGATTCCCCTGGCTTTTTGTGGCGGATGCTAGCCTCTTCCCTAAATGTGCCGAGATAAATCCCTATTTGACCATCATGGCGATGGCCGACCGGGTCGCCGAAGCCGTGGCGGCGCGTCATAGTGAGATAAAAAAAGTGAATAATCTTGCGTATGCCTAGACTTTCCGGCGCTGATATCGTGGTTCGCGCCTTACAGGATGAAGGTGTGAAGTTCACCTTCGGCATCCCCGGTACGCATAATACCGAGCTCTATGACGCGCTTGAGCGTTCGGGTACTATCGAGCCTGTCTTGGTCACGGATGAACAGAGCGCTTCTTTCATGGCAGACGCAGTCTCGCGTTCGTCAGACACCGTAGGCGTGGTCAATCTCGTGCCGGGCGCGGGACTGACGAACGCTTGTTCGGGTATCGCGGAAGCCTGGATGGATAATGTCGCCATGGTGGTGTTGGCTTGCGGCATCAGGAGCGACACGGGACATGCGTATCAGCTGCATGCCATCGATCAGCTTTCTATCGTGCGGCCTATCTGCAAGGCAACGCTGCGGCCCGCATCGCCTGCTGATATCTATCCGACCATCCGCAAGGCCTTCGCCCAAGCGCGGCAGGCGCCGGCGGGTCCTGTCGTTGTTGAGATCCCTGCTGATTATTATCTCTTCGATCATGACTGGGGACAGGCTACTTTTTCTGAAGAAAAAGTAGCCTGTCCCCAGTTAGCTCCACAGTTGTCCGCCGCCGCGGCGATGCTTAACGCTGCCAATAAACCCGTATTGTATCTGGGACGCGGGGCGGCCGGGGCGGGTGCGCAGCTCGTACGTTTGGCCGAGGTCCTGCAAGCGCCGGTGGTTACTACCGTGCAGGGCAAGGGCGTCATCCCCGAGGATCATCCGCTATGGCTTTGGTGCGGCATGGGCAGGTCCGCGCCTGCTTTTGTCAATGATGCGCTCAAAGATAGTGATTGCATGCTTGCTATCGGATGCCGTTTTAGTGAGGTAGCGACCGCCAGTTACGGGTTTGAGCCCCCCAAGCGGCTCATCCATGTCGATGCCGATAAGAACGTGTTCGATAAGAATTTTAAAGCAGAACTCGCTATCGAAAGCGATGCGGCGCGATTCGTGGCTGGCATCCTCACCATGCTTAAACCCAGGAGTGAAGCTGGCCATCTGCGCGCTTCAATTAAAGCGGGACATGCCGGTTTGTGGAAG
>JBBTGF010000167.1:0-4990 GCA_038041525.1 Elusimicrobiota bacterium
CACGCATAAGCAGTTCAAGACTAAAGTCACAGTTCAAAACTCCCCGAAAGACCCTATGCGGGGAACCTCCGGTGTGGGATAATTCTCCTGTCGCGCCAAGAATGCCTCTAAAGGAGAATAAACTATGAATCACACCAGGACATTGTTAGCATCCACACTGACGGTTTTGCTTCAGATTGGAAGCGCTTCGGCGGTTCAGGTCGTTTCTACGAATCATCACAATTCCGATTCCTCGATAACGAAGATCCGCCTGGCGGAACAGGACGTCCGGTCGATTTTTGACAAAAGACTGGGAAAATCCGCGCTGGATAAACGCCTCTGGAAGGAACTTTTGCTAACCCTCGATAAGACCGAATCGGGCTATTTAAGCAATGAGCGATACACCGATAAAAAAGTGTTCACCGACAGCGTGCAGAAAACACGTTCGGGCGTGGTCTTCTCTAGAATGGTCGAACCCAACAACATGCTCGACCCGAAAAGCTACCATGAAACCCTTGTGGTTTCGCGGCAAGGCAACATCCAGTGGTACAGCCGCTGCAACGTATTTCCCGACAAGAAAGACCTGCGCGCCCAGCTTGACAGCCGCCGCGTCCTACTCCATGTCGAACATGACCCGGTCTACTACGCCTTTAAAAAACCCCTCTACATCTTCCAGCGCGCAAGCGCGCTGGCGAGTAGACTACTCAACATGAAAACGATAAGCAAGATCGCGCGCTGACGGAAATAACGAAAAGCGGACTTTTAAATGAGAACTAGGATTTTCCTAAGCGCGCTTTTAACCTTCGCCCTATCGGCCGCGGCCACCTTCGCCGGGAACGCTGAAGACCTGGCGGCCCGGGCGGGTGCCCGCTTTGGCGAAGGGAATACGCGTCAGGGCGCTGCGCTTGCCTTGGCTTTCAACGATCGGCGCAAAGCGCCAACCTCTAACATGATCGGCGCAGCCTCGCTGGCGCCCGGCATGATTTTCAACAACCACCCCAGCCTGGCCGAAGCCACGGACTATTCGAACCCCGGCGCCATCGTCACCGGCGGGGGAAATACTGGCTCCGGCGACGCAGGCGCCAACGTAGGCATGATTGTATTCGGCATTTTAGGCGCATTCATGGGCGCGATGATTGGAGCATCCGCTTTCGGCGCGCTCGGCGCCGTCACGCTAGGCGTGGTGGGATTAATGGTAGGACTGCTCATCGGCGCCTTTATAGGCTTAGCCGTTTGGAAACTCAATAGCCGCAGCTATTACGTTTAGGAGGATCGAATGAGAAATAAAATCTTATTGGCGGCGCTGGCCGTGTTCTTGGCTTTTACTCTGGCCGCGCGGGCAAGTGACGAAGAAGGCGCCGCGATCGTTCAAAATTTCGAAGCTATAAAAGCACAGGAGATGAGCGCACTCTTCGATGGGACGAACGATTACGATGGCGCCACGTCCCCATATGGCGTCCTGGTGATACGCAAAGTCGACCCTGCATGCGAACTCTATCCCTGGAGAAAACCCTGCAAACACCTCATCAGCGTCAATAAAAAAGCTCTCTATGAAACCTACCTCAACGACGCCAGACCCGTCAAACGAGCCGTCTACGCCAAACTTGGCGTGCATGAAAAATATAACTCAGGTTATATGAGCGCCGCCTTCCCGGCGGCGGTCTTTAGCGTATTCCCTTTAGCAATCTTTGGGGTCGCGGCAGGCGCCAAATATGGCGTCCTAACCGGATTACTGGTTGGATTCTCTCCCTTGCTCCTTTTCGGCTTAGGCGCAGGAATTCTGGCCTTGATCGGGGTGGCCCAAGGCGAATCTACCGCCAGCCGCGCTAAAGAACTCGTCAAAAATCAGCCCGATACTCTACCCATGCCAAAGGAATGACAAATATGAAAAAAATACTCGCCCTGCTGACCGTAATACTGACTTGCTCGCAGGCTGTTTTCGCGGATATCGCGATCCCGGTAAGCGCCAACCCCATGGCCATGGCCGCGCAGATTGGCCAGAATATGGAAGGAGCGGCCAGCGCGCCTAAACCTCTTCCCGTCCCCGGACCGGTCCTCAAAGACGGCACACGCTTAGTCACCAGTCAACCTCTAGGCCCCGAAACCATGGATTGCACGGGCGGCCAGTGCCACTGCAACCGTTGGGAGACCGTCGAATATTCCAACGGCGAGAGCAAAATGGAATGCCGCTCCTGGATGTGGCAGCCGGGACGCCTGATCAAACGCCGCAGTTATCAAGACACCTTCGAGGTCGTCGACCCCGAGACCTATGCGGCCTCCAAAGCAAGATCTTCGGGAATCACTAGCGGCCTGATGTCGGGCTTTGGTCTAGGCGCGGCAGCTTGGGCGGGTAGCGGCCTGCTCTTGCACTTCGTCGCCAAAAAAACGCCGGGATTCGCCGCTGGCGTAGGCGCCGTGACGGGCTTGGCAGTCGGCATCGCCGCGGGTTTTTATTTCTCATCGCAAGCCAAAGGCCCGGCCTATGACGAGGCTCTGCGGCGCGCCAAGACCACCCCAGTCCTGCCCCCGGTCGAACGCACGGTGGAAAACACCGGCGGCGTCTGCGGCCAGAACCCGCCCTTGGGCGGCTCTCCCTGTTCGCCGTTCGGGACCTCCTGGTAACCGCCGAATAAAGGAGGCGAAATGAGGAAACTTCTAGGTTGCGCCGCGATTTTAAGCGCCACGATCTTCCTAGCTACGCGCCCGAACGCTCACGCCGACTACTACGAAGACCTAGAGATCATGAGGCGGGTCGCTGAAATCAAATCGCTTGAGTTCCATCGCCTCTTCGACGGCGCGCGTCCGAACATAGGTGACACATCGACATTCGGGGTCTTTGCCGTAGAAAGCCATGAACCCATCAACCGTATCGATAATGAGATCGCTAAAAAGCACGGCTTTCCTCAAAGCAAACCCACCGATCGCTACAAACTGCGCGTCGACAAACATGCCTTGCGCGAAGAATATGACCATAGATATGCGCCGGTCTCAACGGCGATAGAAGACAAGATCGGTTTCCGTTCGCGCTTCCAACCCGGACTCACGATGGGGATGCTGCTGGCGGGAATCAGCGGTCTGCTCGCCGCCTGGTTCGCCAAAAGCGCCATTGCCGGCGTCCTGGTTGGCGCGGGCATACTGGGCCTCTATGCGCTCATAGGCTTAGTATGGGGGATACTTGAAGGCAACGCGCACAAAGCCCGGGCCCGTCAAGTCATCGATACCTCTCCCGATGTAGAAGAGGTCGTCCAACCTTGAAGAATATCTTCATTGCGCTCCTGCTGCTGATCCCCACGCTGTCTTTCGCTAGATGGGATGACGGATATATATGGCTTCCCGGCCACCGAGTCCATGATCCTGCCCATTCAGAATACTTTTTCCGTACACGCGTTGATTTCCACTCACGACAAGCATATCAAGGCCTAGTCTTCATCCCGAAAAAAATCGAATTCACCTTGAAAGATTCTGCGCAAGCGCCTCTAGTGGCCAACATTACAGGTCAATGGTTCAACGAAGGACGCAAGGCAACGCCCCGAGTGTTACCCGTAGGTTTAGCGGTCAAATTGACATCACCTCTATGCTGTACAGATGAAGGGTTTGAGATGTCGGCGAACGCCATGATCGACAAGATCGGCCCTATCTGGCGCGTACGCGAAAAAATAGCTGACGCTAAAACTATACAACAGCCATTGGCATTCGCTATGGGTCCTCGGGCACGTCAGGACGTGACATTAAGCGCTGCACCCTATATCATCCACGAACGCCGTGCCCTGCCCTTGCCCGGAGAATTCCCAGCGAGTCGGCCGGTTTTAAGCGCCATCCGCTATTCTTTAGTCGAAGCCACCCTACTGGTGCGCGTCGGACGATTCTTGGGACGAGTGGCGTTACCTATCGCAGAAATAACCGCGCGCCGCTAGAATAAACGCTTGCACATAGCCTTTTTTCCTATTAGAATATTATTATAATAGGAGAAGATATGATCAATAAAATCTTACGCGTAGGGGATTCGGCGGCGGTGACCCTGTCAAAAAGCACCCTCAAAGAACTCGGCGTGGCTATCGGCGATAAGGTCTTGGTCAGTTTTTTGCCTGAATTAAACGAAATCGTCATCAAACCCCTGACCAAAAAGCGAAGGAAATCCGCGATAGCGCAGCGTATCGCGAAACTTACGGCGGACTTTATCGACAGATACCGCCCCGCATTAGAGGACCTCGCCAAGCGGTGAGATTCTTAACTGCGTCGGAAGCCCTCTTTATCCATAGCGCCATCATCGACGAGACCGGCGGCTCCCACGGCCTGCGCGATATGGGATTGCTCGAATCAGCGCTCGCTAGGCCCAAGCAGACATTCGACGGTCGCGACCTCTACCCAACCCTTCATCTCAAAGCCGCGGCTTTAGCCACAAGCCTTATAAAGAACCACCCGTTCGTTGATGGCAACAAAAGGACAGCAGTCGCATCTATGGCTATATTTCTTAAAGCCAATGACTTTATCCTGAACTGTACAAATACAGAGTTGCTTCGCTTCACTGACCTACTGGTCGCAGGCTCGCTGGATATCGGACATGCGGCTGATTGGATAAAGCAAAATACGACCAGAAAACATACCTCAAAAAGGTAAAATATATCTGCTGATCAGTAAGGACCCTGATCACCGCTACTTACAATAGAATCTTCCGGTACGCAAGCATGTTTCAAGGGATCATTGAACACACGGCAACGGTCATCAAGCACACGCCTTCAAACCTTGTCTTGAAGCTGCCGATAACCTGGCGCCTTAAAGTGGG
The DNA here is from genome assembly GCA_038041525.1 of Elusimicrobiota bacterium. Lineage (GTDB taxonomy): Bacteria > Elusimicrobiota > Elusimicrobia > JACQPE01 > JACQPE01 > JBBTGF01. The sequence continues at coordinate 4,763 of JBBTGF010000167.1, forward strand.
CTCGAGCGTCGCAGTCAATGGCACGTGCTTGACCGTCGTCAAGGCCAGACCCGGCTGCGCTTATTTCGATTTAAACCGCGAGACGACTAGCCTGACCAATCTCGGAAATCTACAAACCGGCGATCCGGTCAACCTGGAACTGCCGATACGCTTAGGCGACCCCATCAGCGGACACTTGGTCTTAGGCCACGTCGGCGGTATCGCCGAGCTCTCCTCTATCAGAAAGAA
>JBBTGF010000168.1:0-5771 GCA_038041525.1 Elusimicrobiota bacterium
AGCCTTCGCGCACCACCGTATTGCTATCGGCGCCGTCGGTGAATACGACCATATATTTGACTTTGGCGCTTCTGCCGTTTCGCGAATCGATAAAATCTTCATATTTCTTTTTCATCGAACCGTAGATGTCAGTCCCTCCATTGCCGATTTGGTTGGCCATGGCGACTAGGCGATGAGCGTTGGCCGCTTCGTCAAAATTCTCATCCATGCCGATGACGGTCACCGGGGTATCGGTGAACGAACTTAGATCATAAAAAAAGCTCTCAGGCGCGGCCTGCTTTAACTTCCAGAAACTATCCCCCACCGCGGCGATAGCGTAGGCGAGCTGTTCTTTAAGACCCGACATGCTGCCGCTAAAATCAATCAGCGTCGCGGCGGCCGTGGTCTGGGTCTTGCTGATTTTAATCCGCTTGACGAATTGTTTGACCTTCTTTAAGAAAAACGCTATGGGATCGATTTGCAAGCCCTGGCGTTTATGCACGATCTGATAACGCTTTTTACTTTGCATGTCTTAAAGCATGCGTTGGAAGATAAATTCCGTGTCGCCCTTGCCGGCCAGGAAGAGCGTGGCGAGTTCGTCGTTGATTCTAACGTCTTCGATCAAGCTCGATGCAAACGCCTGGAGCGCTTGCTCGATGCGCTCATTCTCGCTTTCCGCGCTCGCCGCCGCGGCGCCTCCGGCGCTTCCCGCAGCGGGCGTGATTCCCTGGCTGGCCATCGCCATTTTCATGCGTTCAGCCATTTTCGCGCCGGTTTCGAGATAATTGTTAGGCTGTGGCAAACCGTCGCTAAACCTCGACTGATGCGACTGATTCGCCAACGGCGCTAAATCCATGTTCATGGGATCGCCGCCGCCGCCCAAGTCGATGCGCACCCAGCCGATCTTGGGGATTTTGATCTCGGCCCAGGCGTGCATATCCGACAGCGCGTAACGCGCGGGAATGCCCAAGCCCAAGGCCGTCCGCGCGAAGGCGTAAGCCCGGTGGCGGCACACGCCGGCTTGGGAATGGATGAGATCGAGATACAACGATCTTCCGCTGTCGGCGATGCCGTTTTCTTCAAGCGTGAAGTTGCGGAAAAATGCGACCAGATGATGCGCCACGCCTCTTAAATCCCGTTCCTGGCCGGTCAACCCCATCAGCTTGACCGCCTCGGCCACCTCGGGCGCCAGGTGTTGCGGATAATGAAAGTCTATGCCGGGCGGAATCGGATAGGCAAAATACTGGACCGGCACGCCCGCCACGAAGCGTACTTCGCCAGCAGTCGCAGCGCCTCGTTTGATCCTCACGTACACGTTATCCGCCGAGTCTTTGGCGGCTTGCAGCTCCACGTCGAGCCGTTGGCCGCCATGGGAGTCGAACGCCGCCATCTCTAGAATCTCCATGCCCGCCCCAGCCGCGGGGATGGCGGTCCAATCCTTGGATAAACGCAGTGATTTCTTACCCGTGAAGAAATCCCGCGATTTGCCCAGCGCGCGCATTTTGGCTAATAATTCCCGCTCGTTTAAAGCGGGAATTTCCATTAACTTAAGCGCCTGGCCGCCCACCGCGAACTCCTGGGCCCCCTCGTCAAAAACGTCATAAGCCGCGCTACGCTCATAGGGGAAAAGTTCCGGCGTGAAAACGCCTTCCTTGGCCTTTTTCGGCCGGGCCATGGCATTGACGGCGTTTTGCATAACGGCTTGATTTTCATCCGTCAGGTCAAAAGTTTCCAGCCCTTTGCGCATCAACCTGTCGCCGCCGGCCCTAGCGGAAGATTTAAAACCGATCGTAGCGGCGCTCGCCGCTTGGCTTTCATCCTCAAACTCGATCTCATCGAGACGGGTTTCCCCGCTCGGCCGCCACAGTCCCGCGCGCGCCGAGAGTGCGACCGCCGCAGGCGCCAGGCCTGCGGCGAACGAATCCATCATCTGCTTGGCAGTTTTCTCCACCACGCCGTAAAAATGCGCGATGATGCCCTCGATTTCGTTTAGCGCCGGCGTTCCCATCCAGGCCACGATCATGCGTTTGACTAGATTGGCGTTAATTTTATTCCTGCCGGAATAGCGCTCGGGATTGTACATAAGAACCACCTGCACCCCTTGGCCCACGGTAAACGGCTCTTCCTCCGGGAAAATGGGATGAATAACGCGCTCGCCCCTAAGCAACGGCTCTAAAATCCATAGTACCCAGGGCGCCACATTGGCTTCGTCTAACCCGATAACCACGTTGCCCGCTTTCAAGTTACGGTAAAACTCCTTGATGCGTTTATGGAAATCCCCATCCGGGTCTTGCTCTAAGTCGATAGTGAAATCGCCGTACTGACTGCCCGCATGGCTTTGATATTTATAGAAACGCCGTCCGCTTAGATCCGCCCACAACTCGGCGACGCTGGTTTTACCCGCTCCGGTTTCGCCGATCAAAGCGGTAACCTTGCCCAAACGATCGGCGCGAGCCAAAACCCCCAGCATCAAGACCACCTGCGAAGTGACTTTTAAGCCGCGTTTAAGCGCGGCTGCGTTTAACGAAAGTCCCCGGCCCCGCGTTTGCACCGCAACCGCGCCGATGGCGGTCAAAGGACTGTTCATGGTCCCATCCTGGGTTTTTAAAGCGTCACCGGTATCGGGCGGAAGTTTTTCACCGGCAATGATCTCCAGGACTTTTTCAAAACGCTGGGCGTCGGAGATCTGGGTTCGATATTTTTCCGGGCGGAATCTGGGGCCTAAGATGCGGCGCGCCTCACTGACGAAAATGGCGGCGTGGATTTTCTCGCTGGCGGCCTGCGGCGGCGGCGCGCGCGGGCCCACGGCTTCGCCTACGCGTTCTTGCGCGGCGCGCGCCGCGGTTTCTAAGGCGTTTAATTCGAAATTTTCCCCGTCGGCTGATTTGATCGATTGCGCCAAGGTGTAAAAAATCGGCAGGCCCACGTCATAACTCTTGTGATTGGCCCAGCGTTTGTTTTGATCGAACTCATCGATCGTCTTATACAAGCGCGCCACGCGCCGGGCCTGCGTCGGATCGAGGCCATAGGCCTTAGCCAGGGCCGTCTGCAAATCCTCGGCCGTGTCCTGGGAAACCCCGATTTTAAGCCAACGGTTAAAGAACGCCGAGGAAAACTCCTCCGTTGAATCAGCCGGCATTTCGGCGGCCAAATAAAGACCGCGCGGCCGGTAAAATCTGCGCGTCATACCATCGTCGTCTTCCAGGTCGACGTAACCGTCCTCAAGCAAACCATTGATCGCGGTGCGTAAATCCTCCGGCCATTGGTCGATGTTGCGTATCCATAAAAGCACGGGGTCTTTTAGAGAAGCGCCGCGCTGGGCGCTCAAATATTTGCTTAACGCGCCTTTCACGATTTTTGCGCGCGTCTGGCCCTCCTGGCGCGGGCCTAGAATCGGCGACAGGCCGCCTAAAATCTCATGATCGGTGTGTTCGGGAACCGCATCGATGGGTTCGACGCGGGCGTTATTGGCTTTGGCCGCCAGGCCGACGATATCGCTAGTGCGCGCCCCCGGCTCACTGATGAGTAAAACCGGATCGCCGTTACCGAGCAAATGCGCCGCGATCGCAGCGGGAGACAAGCGCTCCCCCTGCGCAGTATGCTTAAAAGCTTTCTCGATCGTCGCTAAAACCTTACTGCGTTCATCAGCGTGGGTAAACATGGCTTCATAAACCATTCTCATGGCTTTGCACAAGGCGTAGCCGTCGGCCGCGCCTGCGGCTTTCACCAAATCAGCCACGCGACGGATTTCGCGTTTGGAGATGTAATAACGATCCTTGCCGTCGCGCCCTAACTCATTACCGATCATGGGCTTGAGCGTATGATGGAATTTGGCCAAGATTTTCCCCAAACCAGCCGCGTCCTTGAGCGGAGCGAGAAAATAAGAAAACAGCCGTTCCAGCGTCTCCTCGGATTCGTCTTCCTGGACGTGGATCACCTGCACGTTGGCGCCGATCTCGCTTTTCAAATGATAACGGTCCGCGGTTTCCTCCGGAAGGTTATTAGTCACCAGCAAATGAAAATCCTCGCTTAAAGGCAAACGCATCTCCCGCCCGGGAAATTCGTGGATCACGATCTCTTTATCCCGGTGGGCGATGGCGCTAAACCAGCTTAAAATCGACTGCCCCTGCGCGCCGATGGCGCCTTCGTCAAGCACGTATACCCCGCCGTTAACCAGGAAATCCAAGAGGGGCAGCTTAAAGCGTATGCGGCCTTGAGCGTCGCGCCTGGGCGTAGCGGTTAAATGGATTTTGCCATCGCGGTCTTCGCGGTAACTGCCGATCAAATCCTGCAATTCCCGTTGACCGTGCATTTGAAAAACGTAACGCGGCAGGCCTAAAAGCAAGGCGGCTTCCCTGGAAATCGAAGTTTTTCCGCCTCCCGGCGCGCCTTCCAGATTGACCGACCAGCCGCCGCGAAAGGCTTGCAACACGCTTTGCTCCACCGACTCCAATACCTCGGTATCCATCAAGAAATCCCGCTCGCTTAACGCCGCGCCATCGGATGTATAGGGATTGACAATATCAGCAAGCGCGATGGGCGCAAGCCCGGCGGATACCGCGAATCTTTTACCGGGCATAAGCTCATGGCGCGTACGCATAAGTTTTCCCTTGAAATTCAAATACACCACGCCCTTGCCGTCAACCATGAAATAAAACGGCTTGCTCCCATAACGCGGTGTGAATCTCTCGAGTACCGGCGCACTTTCCTCCCGCTGCGATCGCGGCAATTGCAACGCCTTAAGCGTCAACGGTAAATCAAGCCGCGCGATGTCCTTGCCGCTGTCTAAGAAGACCGCGGTTTTTTCGTCTTTGATGATGAAAGTTTGATGGGAAAGTATCCGAGCGTAACCGTCACGGCTTGCTGTCGCCAAGCGTTTGCCATCCGGGGAAAATGCCGCGAAATCAACCCCTTTCTCATGCTTAAACTTAGCGAGCTCGCTTAATTTCCCCTGCGCGCCAACCGCAAAGACCCGGGCGTAATTGTCATAACTTCCCGTCACCAAGCGCTCGCCGTCCGGGGAAAACGCCGCGGACCAAACCCCGCCCCCATGCTCAAACTTATCCAACTCTCTTAACTTCCCCTGTTCTCCCAGCTCAAAGACCCGAGCGTAACCGTCATCACTTGCCGTCACTAAGCGCTCACCGTCCGGGGAAAACGCCGCGGACCAAACCCCATACCCATGCTTTTGAGAAATTCCTTGCAGCGCCAGCGCTTCGCCGATATCGTAATCCTCTAAGTCTGCGGTTTCCCGTTGTTCCCAGGAGAGTTGCGCCGCGTTTTTGCTCAACACGGCGTTCAAACGGCGGCGGGCGGTTTCGCGATCCTTGTCGCTTACAGCGCTGGCGAATTCCATGCGCTGTTGCTTCACCGTCTGGGGCCAGGGGCGATTCTCAATTTCCATCACCTTGACGATTTCCGGCAAATCTACCCGGGAGATTTCTTGGCCCGTGTCTAAAGAAACTACGGTTTTTTCGTCTTTGATAATGAAAGTTTGATCGGAAAATATCCAAATGTAACCGTCATAACTTCCCGTCACCAAGCGCTCGCCATCCGGGGAAAACGCCGCGGACTGAAACCCGTTCCCATGCTTAAACTTATGCAACTCGCTTAATTTCCCCTGCGCGCCAACCGCCAATACCCGGGCGTAACCGTCACTACTTGCCGTCACCAAGCGCTCGCCGTCCGGGGAAAACGCCGCGGACCAAACCCAGCCCCCATGCTCAAACTTATCCAACTCGCTTAATTTCCCCTGCGCGTCAACCGCAAAGACCCGGGCGTAATTGTCATAA
>JBBTGF010000169.1:0-1329 GCA_038041525.1 Elusimicrobiota bacterium
GCTTTGCTGGCGCAAGGCGCTGATGAGATCGATATGGTCATCAACCGCAATGCGCTGCTTTGCGGTGACTTGTACCGGGTCTATGAAGAGATCGCCGAGGTGCGCGACGTCTGCGGTGGGGCCCACTTAAAAGTCATCTTGGAGACCGGCGAGATCGGTGAATACCTCAACATCTGGATCGCCAGTGAGATCGCTATGCAGGCGGGCGCCGACTTCATCAAGACTTCGACCGGCAAGATCCCCAGCGCGGCGACCTTGCCCGTGGGACTCGTCATGTTCAATGCCATCAACGAATATCACAAACGCACCGGATACATGATCGGTATGAAACCCGCCGGCGGCATCCGCACCTCAAAACAAGCCATCAATTGGCTCGCCACGGTCAAAGAGACATTAGGCGACGCGTGGCTGACCCCGGAGCTCTTCCGTATCGGCGCATCAAGCCTGCTCGACGACTGCCTGCGCCAGCTCCACCATATCGAGACAGGCGAATATGAGAGCTACGATTACATCCCCAAGGGATGATGGCAAAAGGAATAACCGATGAAAAAATTATCAGAGCTCAAAGATAAACTCTTCGATTACGGACCTAACCCGGAATCGGGCAAGGTCGAATTCAAACCCCAATACGAGCTGTTCATCAACAACACCTGGACTGCGCCACTCTCACCACGCTACTACGAGACCATCAACCCTGCTACGGGTAAAACTCTCGCCAAGATCGCTTGGGCGGGGGTCAAAGACGTCGACGCCGCCGTACGCGCCGCCACACGAGCCGGTAAAACCTGGGGGCATGCTTCGGGGCAAGAGCGCAGCCGCGTGCTCTTCGCTGTCGCGCGCATCATGCAAGAGCGCGCCCGCGAGCTCTGTATCGCCGAGACCTTGAACAACGGCAAACCCATCCGCGAATCCCGCGATATCGACGTACCCGCCGCGGCTAGACACTTCTTCTATTACGCGGGCTGGGCCGACAAACTCAACAACGCTTTCCCGGCAGCGACCATCGCGCCTTTAGGCGTAGTCGGGCAGATCATCCCGTGGAATTTTCCCCTGCTGATGCTAGCCTGGAAGGTCGCGCCGGCATTAGCCTGCGGCAATACGGTGATACTCAAACCCGCGGAAACCACGCCTTTGACCGCGCTGCTCTTCGCGTCGATCGCCAAAGACGCAGGGCTGCCCCCCGGAGCTTTCAATATCCTCACCGGCCATGGCGACACGGGAGCGGCCATCGTCAACCACCCGGGCATCGCCAAGCTCGCGTTCACCGGCTCCACCGAAGTCGGCAAGGCGATCCGTAAAGCGACTGCCGGCAGCGGCGTCAAACTCTCC
>JBBTGF010000170.1:0-1108 GCA_038041525.1 Elusimicrobiota bacterium
GATGGTCCGAGTTACGAGACTCCGGCCGAGGTCAAAGCTTTCGGGCGCATGGGCGCTGACGTCGTGGGCATGAGTGTCACGGCGGAAGCCATTACCGCGCGTTCTTTGGGTATGAAAGTCGTGGGCATGGGCTGGGTCAGTAATCTCGGCAGCGGCCTTAAGGCCGATCATAAGCTTTCCCATCAGGAAGTCCTCGATATGGCACAGCGCGTAGAAGAGCCATTCTCGGGATTGTTGTTGTCTTTCATTGAGTCGTTATAAGCAGATGCTCACATACCACGACGTCATCGCCGTAAAAAAGGCGGGACGCAGTTTAGAGCATGCGGCTATCGTCGCTTTTGTGCGCGCGGTCGCGGATAAGACGTGGACTAGCGAGCAGATCGCGGCTATGCTCATGGCCATCCGTTGCCAGGGCATGAAAGAGCAGGAGATCGTGTGGCTTACCTTGGCCATGGCGGAATCTTCCCAGAAGATAAACCCTCCCAATGGCATGACTTTCGCCATCGATAAACATTCCACCGGGGGCGTCGGTGACGGCATCAGTTTAGTCTTAGCGCCGCTGGTAGCGAGTCTAGGGCTTTGCGTGCCGATGATGAGCGGACGTTCATTGGGGCTCACCGGCGGGACCTTAGACAAGCTCGAAGCTATCCCCGGTATCCGCACGTCGTTAGACAAAAAAGAGATCGACGCGCAGTTGCGCCGCGTCGGAGTGGCCATGTTCGGACAGTCGCAAGAGATGGCCCCTGTTGACAGGAGGCTCTATTCCATGCGCGATGTCATCGGCGCAGTGGATTCCTTGCCGCTGATCGTTGCCAGTATCCTGTCAAAAAAATTGGTGGAAGGGCTCCACGGTATCGTTTTTGACGTCAAATGCGGCCGGGGCGCCATCTTCGAGGATGAAGAGCAAGCCCGGGAACTCGCCCGTGCGTTGGTCAAGATTGGTCGGCTTGTTGGCTTAAAGACTAAGGCGGTCTTGACGTATATGGATGAACCGTTGGGACGTGCCGTGGGTAACATGATCGAGGTGGCGCAGGCATGGGAGGTCTTGTCGGGTACATACGACGAGGAGGAGACCCATGCGGAATGTCTTTGGGGACCGCAGATGTAT
>JBBTGF010000171.1:0-2291 GCA_038041525.1 Elusimicrobiota bacterium
AAGAAGCGCTCGAGCAGGCGTTCGGCCCCGCGGGGCAGCAGGTTCCGGATGAGCAGGTCAGCTACGAGCGCGCTCCTGCGCAGGATGCCGTCGCGATGCGGGAGAGCCAAGAAAATGGCGAGCAAGAGGCTTTTGTGCCGAACACGACGCCGGAACCTAAACAAGGCGCCGGTGGCGCTGCGGCGTCGTTGTTTTTAGGTATTCCCGGTCTTATCTTTATCATTCTAGGTTGGCGGCGGGTCAGGGGGTTGGCTAAGATCGCGGTTTGTCCGTTGTCCGCTATCAAGCCAGGTACGGTCAAGGTCATCGGCCAAGTCAAGGCGCATGGGCTGATGGCCGATCCCATCTGGAGGCAGCCTTGCGTCTTCTATGACATCACGGTCGAGGAGAATAAAGACGGCCGCAAGTGGCGCACGCACCGGCATTTGAGCAATCCGGAGGCGGCGTTCATCCTAGAGGACGGTACGGGCAAGGCCTTGGTCTATCCCAGCAAAGCGGACCTGCGTATCGAACCCGAGTTTTATTTCAGTAAATGGAATTTGGAGGGCGCGGGTTCTGCTGCAGTCAATGTGCGCGCGTTCTTGGCCGAGACCGGTGTGGATTTCAATGGCGTCACCGACTTGCGGGTCACGGGTATCGTGGCGCGCGAGCCGGGACAGCTATGCGTCATCGGCACGGCACAGAACAGCCCCGAAGGCATCTGCTTTAAGAAGGTCGCGCGCCGCTCGTATGTTATCACTAAGTCCAATGACGGCTTAAGCCGTCAGCGCGACCGGGGATGGGTTTATGTCGTAGGCGGGTTGGCGCTATGGGCAGCGGCGCTAGAGATGTTGCGGCATTCGCTAGCCGGTTGAATGGCGTCTATTGATTTACTCTGGATAAGTCATCCAGCGCTTGTGTAAACGTAGGACTTTTTCCTTCCCGAGCCGCTACGCTGTTGATCGATACTGCCGCTCTCATGAGTTTTAAAGCCGCAGTCTTGACGCTGGAGTGCAATCCCTCTTCATCAGCTTGGTCGTTGATCGCGTTTTTCATGTTCGTCCACGAGCGGGAAACGCCGCGATTGAATTTGATGCCGTCGTTGATCGCTTCGGTTTCCTCGGCGAAGGTGCTCTCATGATCGGGCAGGTTCGCATATTCCTCCAGACTGTTCATCAGTGATTTGAGATTATCGGCGAATTCCTGCCATTCTTCATCGAATCTATTGATATCTGAAAGAGCAAGCGATTTGTTGGTCTTGTTCTTTGCAGTCTTGTAAAGAGCGGACATGTTCTTGAAAGATTGCAACGCCGCGATGGCGCCAGTCTCGATCTCCGCGAGTAGATATGAAGAATTTCCCGGATCGTCTTGTTCTTGCGCGTGTGCGATGGAACCGACAAATAGGATGGCGGTGAAGAGCAGGGTCTTATTCATAATGCGCTCCTTGTATTTAAGTGCCTGTTTTAATTGTTGTGGCATTATGGTCGGTTCGCAAGGGCGAGGTTGCCGACGGCCTGGGGGCGTTCGGAAGCATCAGTTTGCCAGGGGCGGAGGAAAAAGTGTCTAATCTAACTATGAAGATGACTTGGAAGCTAGCTGTTTTAGCCGTATTGCCTGTCGCATTCGCTGTTGCGCAGCCTCAAGAGATCGATTATTCCCTGTTACCCAAGATCTATGATTCGCCGCTTAAAGACGATCTGGCACAGGTAACGGTGCATCGCTTGCCCAACGGTTTGACCGTCTATTTGAGCCCTAACAAGGAAACGCCGCGAGTCACGGCTTGGATCGCGGTGCGTGCCGGCGGCGCGCAAGACCCTGACGACGCTTCGGGCATGGCGCATTATCTCGAACACATGCTGTTTAAGGGTAGCACGCGTCTGGGCACGACGGATTACAAGAGGGAATACCTGCACCTTGAGAAGATCGCGCAGTTCTATGACCAGCTTTTCAAGACCATGAGTCCTAAGAACCGCGATAAGATCTACAAGGACATCGATTGGGAGAACGAGCAGGCCGCGCGTTACGCCGTGGCCAATGAGTTCGATAAGACGTACCGCACTTTGGGCATCGACGGCGTCAACGCGTTCACTGATAACGAACAGACAGTCTATATCTGCGACCTGCCAGCTAACCGCTTGCGGGCTTGGGCCAAGGTCGAATCCGACAGGTTTCAAAACCCGGTGTTCAGGCTTTTCCAGACCGAGATCGAGACCGTGTTCGAGGAGAAGAACCGTTGGTTGGATAATCCCGAGCGCATCCTTTCCGATGCCGTCGATAAGGCGCTCTACGGGGAGCATCCATATGGCCGCCCC
>JBBTGF010000172.1:0-2187 GCA_038041525.1 Elusimicrobiota bacterium
TGGGTGTGCCAGTATCTATGTCGATGATGCGCTTGCGCGCTCGCGCGTTCCGTCGGGCACGACCTCCCTGGCCAGTCGCCAAGCGTTCCTGGATTTTCTTGCTACGCAACCCGTGGACGCATGCATGCTGTCACTGACCGATTTCGAGCTTTCCACCGCGGCGGCTAATCTGCTACTGTCGCGCACAGACCGCCCGGTGCGCATGATGATCGCATCAAAAGAGACCACGGTCATCTTCGGCAGGCATTTCCGCCAGCTTGCCGCGCGTAACGGCCACACCATCCTGCCGGTCGATTCGGAACCATCCGCGATCTTCCAATGCCTTGGCGGTAGTTTTGACGGCGGCGACGCTTTACGTAAGATCATCCTGACTGCTACAGGCGGTCCGTTCTGGAACCAACCCATCGAAGCCAGTCGCGTGACGGTGGCGCAAGCGCTGGCGCATCCGGTCTGGCGCATGGGAGCTAAGATCAGCGTGGATTCAGCTACGCTCATCAACAAGTCGCTCGAACTCATGGAGATCAATGAGCTCTTCGGCGTGGATGTCGAGCGTATCGAGATACTGATCCACCCTGAATGCGTCATCCATTCTATGGTGAGCATGAAAAATGCCACGGTATTGGCCCAGATGGGACCTTCCGACATGCGCTTGGCGATCGCTTATGCCTTGTCATGGCCGCATGGATTCAAACAGCGCACGGCGCTGCAGGACGTCGATTTCGTCAAGGTCGGCAAACTCACGTTTGCTGCGCCCGACCTGGAACGCTTTCCATGCCTTGGCGTAGCCTTGAAGGTCGCCGCCATCAAGGAGCAGACACAAGCCATTGCCGCGCGCGCGGCGCTGATGGCCGCTGACGAGGCCTTAGTCGCGGCGTTCTTGCAAGAGAGCGTCACTTTCGCTGATTTTAGCGGCCATCTGGAGGCTGCTGTGCGTTTTGCGCAAGGCGTGCAAGGTCCCTCTGGCGACCCACAGGATTTCCTGGCGTATGGCCTACGGGTTTACGCGCAAGCCAAGAATTTCATAAAAGAGAGTATCGAAGCGCGTAAGCGGGAGGTCTCATGTTGAGTGCATTGTTCATATTCCTGGCCCTGGGGCTTGTCATCTTCATCCATGAAGGGGGTCATTTCATCATTTGCCGGCTGACCGGCATCCGCGTGTTGACCTTCGCATTCGGTTTTGGGCCGGAGATCGTCGGCTTCACGCGTGGAACCACCAGATACTCCATCTGCGCGATACCCCTGGGGGGCTACGTCAAGCCCGCGGGCGAGGATCCGGAGGAGGCGACTGCCGCCGGTGACGAGTTCTTCGCGAAATCTTGGCGCGCGCGTATCGCGGTCGCGTTGGGCGGTCCGGCGATGAACTATGTGCTTGCTTTCGTGCTGTTTTGGGGGTTGCTCTGGTTATCCGGTATCCCGGAGCTCACATCTTCCGCCACTATCGGCACCGTTGTCGAAGGTTCTCCTGCGCATCTGGCCATGCTTAAACCCGCAGACACGGTCGAGACCTTGCGCTTGGCGCATGAGGACGCGGCCGCTGAAGTCAAATCTTGGGACCAGCTTGCCGGGTTCATCCACGCGCATCCCGCAGAGAAGATCGTGCTCGGCGTGCGCCGGGACGGGCAGTCGCTTGCAATCGAGGTGACGCCTAAAACTGACGCTGCCGGTAAAGTCGGCCTGATCGGTATCATGCCTACGGTCATTTATAAGTCCGCCGGTTTCTTCACGGCGGCGCGTTTGAGCGCCGCGCAGATCTGGCACTGGAACAAGAGTACTGTGACCTATCTTTGGGACAAGATCAGCAAAGGAAAAAAAGTCGACCTAGCGGGCCCTGTCGGCATTGTCACCATGATGAATAAGGCGGTCAAGACGGGTATCAGCGATTTTTTGAGTCTGGTCGCGATGATCTCGATCGCCATCGGGTTCTTCAACCTGTTCCCGATACCGTTGCTCGATGGCGGACATGTCGTCTTGTATCTGTGGGAAGGCATCTCGCGCAGGCGTTTGACCAGGAATTTTTTAGCCAGGGCGAACTCGATCGGACTCGTCATCCTTGTGCCGATATTCCTGTTCGCTTTCTATAGCGACTTTGAGCGCATCTGGGCCAAAAAAGTCAAAAAGACCACGGAATTCGAGCAGTTCATCAAGCAGTGACATGAGATTCTCACGCGCTTTCATTGTCACCCAGGG
>JBBTGF010000173.1:0-1476 GCA_038041525.1 Elusimicrobiota bacterium
GCTAAAGCAGGTAGCACGCTAAAATATGCGGTCTGCGCCAGATAAAGATATCTATCAAAAAATGATGCCAGGTCCTTGAGCGCGGCGCCTGCCATCCCCTTGCCCGATCCCGAGTGCGCCTTGATCGAATCCATGCCGCCGGAAAGGACTTTTTGGAAAGCCACGACGTCAGAGAACGCATCCTGCGTTCCCGGGACCTGCAAGCTGCCGCGCAAGCGCTGATACAGCGTCAAACGGTCATCTAGATTGACGATAGCCGTCTCGAAACGATTGCGTATCTTAACGTCTTTCTGCTGCGCTTTGGCGGATTGTTTGGAGATCTCTTCACTATGGACTTCAAGATCCATATAAGGGACTTTCTTGCGGTCGAATCTAAAACCCAACAAGCCCAAGACTTCCGGGTCATGGATCGTGAACAAAGGATACCGGTCAGCCTCTTCGGGAGCCGCCATTAATCCAAGCAGCCAATGGATGGCTTCTAGCTTCTTGCCATCCAAACGCAGAGTCTGCTTGCCGCTTAAAACCAGGAGCGTCGTGCGCGCCACCGTGTCGATCGGCTTGATCCTGCCGCCCTGCATGACAGGCAACTGCGCAAACCTGTTGATATCAAAACCCTCCCGCCTGGCGAGCGGTTTAAAACCACCCACGATATAGCTCAACGCCAATGCGCCACATAACCAAGGGAATACCCGCGACGCAAGACCCCCTGGAATAGACTTCTGCGTGATACGCATCATACGACCGCCCTAAAAGAAAAAAGATAGATACAAAAATGCACGATAAGCCCTATGCCAACCAACACGAACGCTAGATAAGGCAGCAACCAACCCGGATTGCGCACCACTTGCAACACGGAAAGCGTATCATCCTTACCAAAGCTCGACTGATAGAACGTCAAACCGCCATAACGCAGCGGATTGTTCATGTAGATGAGCGCATCACGGTCTTGACCGGCTTCGGGGTCCTGCAGACGCACGAGGCTAGAAAAATTCTTCGGGATCGTAGTCCCAGGATATACGTCATGCTTGAAATCTTTGAGCGTCAACGAGAACGGCAGATATTCGCGTGATGGACGCATGATCATGGCAAACGGACGTCCATTGGACTTAAACGTCTGGGGCGCTGCAAGCGCCGTCGATACTAACCAGGCGCCGGAGAGTCCCTGGTCGTCTTCGATAGTAATGAGCGCGCTCGGGATATCAAGATGTTCATCGCTTGAAACCAATGGCTGGGATACCGCCAGCAGGCTCTGCCCGATCCCATCGCTGGCACGCAGACCATGCAAAGCGGGATCAGCGCTCACTAAAGATGAATTCTTGTACCAACGCTCGACTTTGAACCTGAAAGGCAGCCCTGCGGCGGCGAACATCCTACCTTCGACAAGCGCACTCTCGGGGAAACTAACCACCTCGTCGAAATCCGTATGCGAGACATCGATGAATACCAACTCATTACCCTTGTATCTCTCGATATAAT
>JBBTGF010000174.1:0-10033 GCA_038041525.1 Elusimicrobiota bacterium
CGACTAATAATTACTCGACTAATACTTTGATCACCATCTCGGGTACCAGCAACGACGAGGGCGCGGCGGTTTCTACCGTGACCCTGTCGATCAGCCAAGATTTCTCCGCAGGCAACAACTGTTACAACCGCGTGGCTAACGACTTCACCGCCGCCTGCCCCGCGTGGTTTGCGGCCAATGGGACGGTAGGTGATTGGTCGGTCGCTAACATCGCTTGGGTCACCGGGCATCGCTATTACATCGTGGCCCGTTCCTCGGATAACGCCAACAACCTGCAGGACGCCTTCGTGGTGGGTACGAGTTCGGTGGCGTTTGGTTATGACAACGCCGGGCCCAGCGTCGTTATCTCCGATCCCAATGATCCGGCGGGCGCAGATGACCGTTTCTCCAGCCTCGATCCCATCCTAGGTACGGCCGCCGATGCGTTCCCTGGGACGGTGGCGCGCGCGCAGTTACGCGTGCAACGCGTGAGCAACAGTTTCTGGTGGATGCCGGGAACCGAGAATTTCTCCGGTGACGATACCCAGGCCAACCAAGAGAACGCGTTCTTCGGCGTCGATCCCACGCCGTCGTGGACTAGTTGGCAGGTGTCCTCGGCAGCCTTGACTGCGGACTTAAACGCTTTAGCCGGTGAGCAGTTCCGCTTCATCGCCAGGGCGCAAGACGCTACCGGCAACTGGTCGGCGACCTATTCCACTCGTACCGTGGTCTACGACGTGACGCCGCCGGTGGTGGTCTCTACCTGGCCCGCGCAGGGCGCCACGGCGTTGGTGAACCGCCTGACTTTTGTCGGCGGTACCATGGCCGATCAAGCCGCCCCTGGCGGCAACGTTGGAACCGTGTCGCGTATCCAGGCGCGCTTGCAGCGTTTAAGCGACCGGTATTATTGGAATCCGGGCACGCCGGATTGGGAGCAGGCGGAGTTCACTATGGATTCCAACGTCGGTAACCGTATCAGTTTTAACATCGCCGGGGGTACCTGGAGTTTGACCACCGCGTTGCCTTTGGCGCATCAGAAACTCATCAACGGCGCGTCATATTATTTGAACGTTCTAGGCTTTGATGACGCCGATGATTCCCCCAACCAAAGCGCTTGGAACGTCCAACGTTCCACCTTCGTCTTCGATTCCTCCGCTCCGGTCACTACGGTCAATCTGCCCGTGTATCTTTCCACCAGGAGCGCGCTCGCGCAGATCACCGGCACCGTGGAAGATGAGCCGACTAGGAGCAACCCTAACAAGGTTTCCGCCGGCATTAGTGGCGTGGAGTTCTATATCCAGAGGATGTCAGACAGCAAGTATTATCAAGGCAGTGGTAACAGTTGGGGCAACCAGGTGTGGCTCACCACGACCGCTGCGGGCAGCAACTGGACCTATGCCGGAGCCTTGCCCTCATGGGACCATAACACCCGTTATTGGGTAGTGGCGCGTTCCTCTGATTTGGCGATCAATATCGAGGACGCCTTCACGCTGGGAGTGGCTTCAGTCACCGTGCTCTTCGATACCGTAGCGCCCACTGTGGCGGTGAGCAACCTCATCTCCACACAGGCGGGAGGTCCGTATTACATCAATCCCACGATCACGGCATTAAGCGGTACGGCGGAGGATTCCCCCACGGACACCGCTTTAGTCAAGATCGCCATCTCGTCTTCACCCAGCGGGGCGGGGGCCAGTTGGTATAACGGCGTGGGTTTCACCGCAGCCTTCGATTACGCGGATAACACGGTCAACCGGGGTACCACCACGTGGGGCGAGGGCGCTACCGATACTTGGACGCATAATCTACCGACGCTGACGCAGGGGACGCAATACACCCTGCGGGTGCGCGCCACGGATTACGCTATGACGCCTAACATCAGTACCACGACCTATGTCTTCACCTATGACGCCATCAAGCCCACGGCCACCATCGTATCCCCGACTAATAATTACTCGACTAATACTTTGATCACCATCTCGGGTACCAGCAACGATTTGGGCGCGGGTGTGTCTACGGTGACGGTGTCTATCGATAAGGGCGGTAGCGGCGACGGCCAGAGCAATTGTTACAATCGCGCGGCCGACGCCTTCACCGCAGTCTGTCCTGCCTGGTTCGCGGCCGACGGGACGGTCGGCGATTGGAATGTTAGCGGTGTCTCATTTGATTCTGGTTATCGCTATTATATCGTGGCCCGTTCCTCCGACAACGCCAACAACCTACAGGATGCCTTCGAACTCGGCGTCAGTTCATTGGCGTTTAGTTATGAGGTCGATCCGCCGGTATCGTTCGTTAGTAATGTCAGTAGCGGGTCTTATTATCGGAGTTTGACGCAAATCCTGGGCACTGTCAGTGATCAGAATCAGCTTTCAAATATCTCGTATGTGCAATTGCAGATTAGGAATTTTGGAGCGAATCAGTCCGAAGAGGCGTCTGACACGTTCTGGGATGGTGAGTCGTTTACGGTCTCGACGTATAATTTCGTTAATTTTGTGGGCGGATCGTCCGGGACCTGGGCGTATACACAAGTGCCGTTCCCATGGGACAATCAGCGTAAATACCGTTTGAGCGTGCGGGCGCGTGATGTCGCTGAAAACATGGAAGCCAACGAAGCGGGACCGATATTCACCATAGATAGGTCTTCTCCTGTGGCGGCGATCACCGTGCCGTCCGGTGGCGCCGGGTATCGCTTTTTCCCGACAGTATCGGGAACGGCTTCCGATGGACTCAATGGCTATGATGCGGGCATCATCACGTCAACCAATGTCGAGGTGGCTATCCAAAGACTTGATGATGGGCGGTGCTGGAACAACCTAAGCTGGACTCCCGCACCGTGCCATCCATTATGGAAATCAGCGGCATTCAGCGGCAGTTCCTCGGGAACTTGGACTTACGCGACAGTGCCGGATGTGAATAATGCGCCTACGGGGACCAGGTTCTTGGTGTTGGCACGCGCCAAGGATAATACGTTCCCAGTACCGGGCAACACGCAGGATGTTTTTAGCATAGGGACATCTTCCAACTCATTCTCTATCGACAATGCTTCCGGTACGGTCAGTATTGCGTTTCCCGTGACGAGCTCGCAGCGCAGCGGACTGGTGATAACTTCAGGAACTTTAACCGATGATTTTTCAGGAGTCTATGCTTCGAGCGTGCAGATCACGCATACGGTCGCGGCGGACACGTTCTATTGGAATGGCAATAAGTGGTTGCAGAACATATCTACGAGTGTGGTCAAACTGGCGAATTCCACCGGAGCGTTATCATCAAATTGGCAGTATACTGCGCTACCTTCGACTTGGGGAGTTAGTGGACAGCAGTTCACGGTCCAAGCCTGGGCCCTTGATGTCGCGGGCAATCAGTCCAATGATCCGGTGACGGTCGCCTGGGTGTTCGATGTGCTTAATGCCACGGGCGCGGTCACGACGCCATCGACGGACGGCGAGTTCCGTTCCCCCGCTATACCTTTAGCCGCAGTTATTGGTACGGCGGAGGACGCCCCTGATCATGCGTTCGTCAAGATCAGTACTGTCTATGTACGTTATCAGCGTGAGATCGAAGATACATGTTGGAACGGTGTCGACAATTGGGTTGCGTGTACGGACCCGAGCGTGTGGATGGCGACAGGTGGTTGGAAGACGCGACAGCTCACTTGGTCGTTACCTAAGCCTACGCCCGATTGGCCGGCGCATCGCAAGGTTGACGTGCACGTGCGCGTTGAAGATCAAGCGGCTCCTACGACCAACCTCTCGGCATGGACGACTCGATTCTTCATCTTTGATTCGACTATTCCCACGGTGGGTATCATCGATCCGAACACGGCCTATGAAGATGCCGCGTCGTTCTTAGGCAACATCACGGGAACTTCGGAGGATACCACTGATGCTAGGCGTTCCAAGATCGCGGCGGTCGAGGTGGCTATCAGGAATCCCGCGACCGGTCCGGATGGTTGGTGGAACGGGGTGGCTGCGTTCAATGTTTCTGATGGTAATTGCACAGACGCGCAGACGGGTGGGTGTTGGGTCGTGGCGACTACGGGGACCGAGACAGGTCCTAGTAAGACGGTGAATTGGACATTCACCTCGACGCCGTCATGGGTCAGCGGTGAATCTTATCGCGTCAAGGTGCGCGCCAAGGACGCGGCAGGGAATTATTCCGCAGTCACAACACGTAATTTTATCTATGACGTCAGCGGCGTACCTAGCGTCGCGATCATCAAGCCTGTTAGTAATGATGCGTTCACCACGGGGGTGTTGGTTGCGATATCGGGCACCGCCAGTGATAGTTTCGAGATCAAGACGGCCTCGGTCGCTATTAGAGAGGCTGCCGGTCCAGGCGGTAACAACAATAAACCATGCTGGAATGTGAACGATTCGACCTTTAATATTGTTAGCGTGGCGGACGAATGTCCAGAGTCCGCGTGGTATACGACAGACTCTCTTACGAATGGACCGCCAATTTATGATTGGGCCAAGGCGATCGTGGCGCTGCAGGATGACTATGTCTATGAGGTTAAGGCGCGCGCTGTAGACCAGGAGGGGAAGGCAAATTCTACGGCTTATATCTCATTTATATATGACATTAGCAAACCGACGTCGTCGGTGCGGGCCCCGGTCAACGGTTCGTTCTTAAAGACGTTGACCCAGATTACCGGCACGGCGAGTGATCTGAATGCCAATGCTTCGGATATCGGCGGCGTGCAGTTCGCATTGAAAGGACCGGATAATAAATGGTGGACTGCCGCCAATGATTGGACGGGGACTGCGCATGGCGCGTCTCCTGACGAGATTGATTGGCTCACGACGACATGGACGGGAGCCGTTTGGGAGAGGACGGCGAATCTGCCAGCCGTAGGGCAGATGCAGGCCGGAGTGTATGGCGTTTTTTCACGCGCCTATGACGTGGCGCGTAATACGCAGACGACTTTGGCGTCGACGTCGCAATTCACCTGGGATGCCACAGGACCTGAGGTGGCGTTGACTACGCCGTCGCAGTCGGCAAGCAGGGTCTATAGCACCATGACTGTCATTGGGGGAACAGCGCAGGACAGCAGCGGCAACAACGTCGCCGAGGTACAGTACCGGGTCATCTGTCCTGATGGTAATTCCTGGACGGGTACGAACTGTTCCGGTGGCGCTAGCATCATCTGGTTCGACAGCAAGGATTCGATCATCGGATCAGGACTGCTTGAATGGTCGACGACATATATCCCCGTGATAACAGAGTCAAATAACAATCCATGGACTACTTACGCGCGCGCTCGAGATAATGCCGGTAACTATTCATCAGTTTATGCAACGGCGACATTCCGATTCGATGCTACAGCTCCCGTATCAGTGACGACCAATGTCGTGAACGGTTCGACCATATCGGTTTATGCCATCATCGCCGGTACCGGTACGGATGCCAATTCTTTAGATGTCGTTGCCGGAGATGTCCTGCAATTGCGTTTGTATGACGTCGATGCCAACGCTTGTTTCGATGGTTTGGGTGGTTGGAGCGGCGGCTGTCCGGGCGGTGGGTTCATCATCGTTCCTAACGATGATGTTAAAGGAAAGCTAATCGTTTATTCGACATCTTATACATGGTGGTATAGGCATCCGACATTCGGCGACGGCGCTTGGTCGAGCGGTCATCGTTACCAGATCAATATTATCGGACGCGACCCGGCTATCCCTGCCAATTATGAGCATCTTTTCAGCACCAAGGCGTTCGCGTTCGATGATAATGACCCGGTCTCTGCGGTCGCCAATCCGGGACCGTCAGGCAGCAGTTGGGATGGTACGCGCGATTTCCATAATCTTAAAGATACCGGAGGCGCAGAACTCGATCCGTTCACTGTTTCAGGAACCGCAGTGGATGTGACGGCGGGTATTAATACGCATGACGCAGGCGACGGTGACCCGTGGGGCGTGCGTGTCAACATCTGTGAATCATCGAGCACGGTCGATGGGTGCTCGAAGTATTTTGAGGCGGCTACGTCGTCGTTTACGACCAGTACGGAACCGACGCCGCCTAACGTCGCGGCCAATGCCAGTTGGGTGTTCAATGTGGGGTCCCCGCAAGCGAAGTTCAAGAACGGATTTTATTACCGGGTCAAAGTCATCGCGCAAGACGCTGTCGGCAACATCGAGGACCAGGCGACTAAAGCAGTTAGAGAATTCTTGGTCGACCGTACATATCCGACGGTGCAGATCGATAATCCGAATCAGTCAGAAGAGCTGGATAATATTTCTATCCGTTTGACCGTGGCCGACCCTGAGCCATTGGCTGACCCATCGGTTGGTCAAACCAATGCTTCAGGTATCGTGCAACCGACAGCGGTCCAGGTCTCTGTGCGCCGTGACGAGGGGACCACGGGCTCGAGTCCCGGAGCGGAAGACTATTGGTGGTGTGTTGATAACGTCACTTATTGTCCTAGTGTTTCGACTTGGACGAAGCATAGTGATTCGGGGCAGGTTTGGTACACCTTGGTCGAACCTACTGCGACCTTGATATCGGGAAGTACTTGGGATGATTCGAACCTCAAGTGCGATAGCGACGCGGAGCGGTTATCCGGTATGTGTTGGCAACGCGGTAAGACCCATTGGGTGCAAGCCAAAGTGTCTGACCGTGCGGGTAATCAGACGGTCTTGTCGTCGCCCCAAGAAGTTTTGATCGCAGCGCCGGCAGACCACTTCCTTATAACTCTGGCAAACCCCCCTCCTTATACCGCAGGTACGGAACATCTTCTTAATGTCACGGCACATGATTCCTTGCACGCGACCGCGGCTGGTTATAACGGCAGGGTGCGCTTTCAAATGTTGGATACTGACCCGCCGGAATCCCCAGGAGATGGTTTGCCTAGTGATACGGACCTATCTGCCGGTATTGCGACTAATATCTCTGGATTGCGTTTACGGCGTATCGGGACTTTGCCGACCGCCACAGGGGGCGCGCGAACCATCAATGTCTATCATTTGACGAATCCTGATCCGGCGGATACCTTTATCAACAGCAACGACGATCATCCGTTGACTATCACGGTAACCACGGCGACCCCTAATCGTTTATTGATCTTGTCAGAAAGTGATCAGACTGTAGCGCAAGGTTGTACCAATCAAAATGGTAATTGTTCCACCAGTGACGGGGCGGGACGTACGGGTTCGATAGCAGCCAAGACTGCGGGTGCGACGTTCCAAGTGCGGGTGGTCGTGACGGACCAATATTTTAACAAGATCGGCGTGGCGAGCGCTCCGGTGTTCAGTCTTACTACGGATGATAATTATGACAACACGGAATCTTTGTATGACCATGTTACGTTGACCAATGGGGAGCAGGCTTATAACATCACGCTACAATCCAAGGGTAATCGTGTGGTTACGGCAACCGGCGCCGGTGATGAGACTGGTATTTGGAACGAGACTGCGGCGATCAACGTCAAAGCTAAGACTTCGTCGACTCCTAAGAAGTTGCTGGTTTTGTTGCCGAGTGAGAGCTCCGATCCGGGCAGCACTACGGGTAAATCAGGCAATCCGATCACGACCACGGTGGCTGGTTCGACGTTCACGGTCACCGTGTATGTGACGGATGAGTATTTCAACCCGTTCGATCCGGGTGACGTGATCTCCGAGTCTCCTGCGCAGGTTTATTTGCAGACTTCCGACCCGTATGACCTGACGTCGGCGACTAAGACCTTGACCGATAAGACGACCACGTTTAACATCGTTATGTATCAGGCGTCGACGCAGACCGTCTTCGCAATCACCAATGTGGCTGGATATACCAATTATACGGAGGCGTTGGCGCCCGGGGCGACCAATATTCGTATCAACCCGGACACCGCAGTTAAATTGCAGCTCATCATGCCGGGTGAGGCGCCACGGCCGGGATATTCTGGCGGTACAGGGGTCGGTTATTCGGTCGATCGCACCACGGGAGGTAAGGTCAATCTGCCTAATGTCTTGGTCGCCGGAGACACTTATTACACGACGGTCAATTGCGTGGATAAGTATTTCAATCTGGTCAACTCATGTAATCCAACGGTCGATATCGAGTTCGCGGATGAGGCTAACACCAGCGAGAACGATCAGACAGGCATCTTCGCAAACTCCGCTTTGGTCGCGGGGACCAAACAGTTCCCGGTACGTTTCTTGAAGGCGGCATGGACCGGGGGTGCCGATATTTATGGGGGTAACCGTCGCGTCGACATCACGGCTGCGGGTAAGAACGCGGATTATAACGATATCATCAACGTTAAGCCCGCAGCGACGAGCAAGATGCAGGTGGTCATCCGTCCTGATATCGATGAAACAGAGCGCCCGGGTTTGCTGGCCGGTAAATCGGGTGGCGTAGTTGACAAGACTGCGGGAACTGGGTTCATTGTGCGTATCAACCGTACGGATCAATTCTGGAACCGTAAGGCTTATGGCGGTGTACAGGGTGAGCCCGCAGAGACGGACAATGGTAACGTCATGATCGTCACTAGCGACCCGCACGATACAGAATCCGACATCAATGGCAGTTGGGACAGTATTGCTTTAGGGGCGGTCACTAACGGCATGCTTGATATCACTGTGACGCCTAAACAGTCGACAACGACATTGAGGATTGATGCGTATGATCTAGGTTTACTCGCCGCCACGGGGACCGTGTCGGGCATGATCGTTAATGCGGCGGGAGCCACTAAAGTTCATATCGTGCTTGATTGTGGCGCCGCTTGCGGCGAAAAGCTCGAGCAGGGGGGCACTTCGGGGGTCAATGGTGTGCCAAAATTGCAGACTGCGGGAAGCCGCATCGCCGTCAAGGTCTATCTGGTCGACAATAATTTTAATCAGGTTCTGCAGACTACCTCGGCGGTCAAGATATTGACGTCTGGGGTGACGGATTTCGGCGTGGAATCATCGACGAAGGAGATCAATACTGGTCTGGCGTCATGGAGCGCGTCGGATGGTCCAATTATTTTCAACGCGCGAGCGGGCGCCAAGCTCAAGACTCAGTTTTCGGACCCGTCATCTTATACGTCCGACAACGCAAGTTCTGAATTCAACATATCGCCAAGTTCCGCTTCGGGTCCCCCCAGACTCATTGTACGCTTCGATGAGCAGACGTAT
This sequence comes from Elusimicrobiota bacterium, assembly GCA_038041525.1. Classification (GTDB taxonomy): domain Bacteria; phylum Elusimicrobiota; class Elusimicrobia; order JACQPE01; family JACQPE01; genus JBBTGF01. The sequence goes on from JBBTGF010000174.1 coordinate 9,069, forward strand.
AAACCCGGCCAACCTGACGATACGTCGAATCCACTTAACCCCACGTTCAATTGTTCATTGAATAGTTTTGCGCGTTGCGGCAAGGACGTGACTACCGGAGTCACGGACAAGACCGCTGGCGTGCCTTTTGACGTTGAAGTGATCGCTACCGATTTTTATTACAACAGAGTGTCCACCAACAGTACGGTGCGCCTTGATCCGAGTTCCCAGGATGGTGAGACTGGTACGCAGAAGACGCAGGTATTGGAATTGGCAACCGGGGCTACCGTATATAACATGGTCTTGCGGGCGGCGGGGAACCCGCGCAGTCTGACCCCAGTCGATCTTGACGGGGCCATCACAGGTTATCAGTCACGCGGTTTTGCCTTGAATGCAGAGGCTAACCCGTCAAAACTCGTTTTGTTGATGCCGGGCGAAGCGCTTTCCGCAGGTTCATTGACGGGCAAGTCCGGCCAGCCCGATGAGGATGATAATAATGGTGATGGCATCGATAGTTTCGTCACCGGCAAAGTCTACCGGATGAAAGTCAAATTGACAGATAGCTATTACAACTTGGTTTCCGCGCCATCCGATCTAGGATTGCGGTTGACTTCGACCGACCCCAACGATTCCCCCGATCCTTTGGCAGCCAGCGGTGACGCTACAGTCAAGATCGTCGGAGGTCAGGATACTTATGATATGTCCATTGCGGGCGATCAGTGGGTGTTTAAAACGGCCAGCGCCACGGCTCCTAATGGGGGTTGGTCGGTGCGCGTCGACCGGGAGTCAGGCGCTTGCGCGTCGTGTGTGGGTATGCGCTCATCGACATTCACTGTGGCGGCCGACGTCGATCCCGGGAACACGCATTATCTGCAGGTCTTGATGCCTGGGGAGTCGAACAGTCCGGGGTCGGCGACCGGTAAGTCGGGTTCCCCTAGCGACCAGACGATCGGGGTCTCGACCCAGGGGTGCGTGGTTACGACTGA
>JBBTGF010000175.1:0-8829 GCA_038041525.1 Elusimicrobiota bacterium
TTGCGGTGGGCGCGGCTGCTCAAAGAGCGCTACGGTCTCGTGGACGCGGCGCTGGCGAAACTACGTTTCCATGCGCAGACTTGCGGTTCGACTTTGACCCGCGAAGAGCCGGTCAATAACGCGGTGCGCGTATCCTTGCAGGCCATGGCCGCGGTCTTAGGCGGCGCGCAGAGTCTGCACACGAATTCCTACGATGAGGCGCTGGCCTTGCCGACAGAGGCGGCGCAGTTGCTGGCGTTGCGTACCCAGCAGGTCTTAGCCATGGAAACGGGCGTGACCGATTGCGCCGATCCCTTGGGTGGCTCTTATGTCATCGAGTCGTTGACTAAACAGGTGGCTGATAGCGCCTGGCAGCGGCTTGAAAGTATCTTTGCCATGGGCGGGATGCTTGCGGCGATCGCCAAGGGCTGGCCGCAGCATGAATTGGCTGATTCCGCGTATAAGTATCAAAACGATATTGACTCTGGAAAAATCTCTCTTGTCGGTGTAAACATGTTGCAGGGGGGAGAGCCCGCAAAAGTCAAGACGTTGCGCGTGCGCCCTGGGTTGGAAGCCGAGAGCGTGCGTGAATCAAGGAGACGAAAGAAGATGCGTGAGTCCGATGAGGTGAGGGCTGCGTTGGCGGCAGTGGTGCGCGCCGCGCAGGTAACGGATAACATCATGCCCGCCACCATCGAAGCTGTGCGCCGCAACGTCACTGTTGGCGAGATCGCTAACGCCTTACGCGGGACATTCGGGACGGGTGGCTAGCCAGAATTTCGTACGTCGTAAATCCGTCAAAGACATCGTCACCGAAGCGGGGTTACTGCCTGCCGAGAAGCTCGAAGAAGCGGTCGTCAATTCCAAGAATCTCAATAAGACCCTCCAGCACGTTTTAGTCGAGGTGAAGTTAGTCGACCGTAAGAAATTGGTCGAAGCCATTCAAAAGGCCTGGCAGGTGAAAGCCGTCGAGCTGGCACAGCTTGAGATCGACCCAGACATCGTCAAACTACTGCCCGAGGCCATGGAGCGACGCCATCATGCTACGCCCTTCATGAAAGACGAGAAGTCGCTCTTTGTGGCGATGGCTGATCCGCGGGATTTTTTCGTCATCGAGGACGTACAGTTGCGTACGGGTCTTGAAGTCAAGGCCTACTTGGCGCTGCCTGATGAGATCCATGGCGCCTTGGACAAGGCGTATGGTAAAGGCGAAGAAGCGGTCTTGAACAAGCTTTTGGAGAGCGTCAATTCCGAGGAGATCGAAGGTAACGTCGAGGTCAAACAGGATTCCAAAGCCGATATCACCGACGTCGATCATAACACTCCCGAGGTCGAGAAGGTAGTCAATGCCATCATCTTAGGCGCGCTCAAAGAGAAGACTTCCGACATCCATATCGAACCCTTCGAAGACCCGACTGGTAAGAACAGTAAGATGCAGATACGTTTCCGGGTCGATGGTTTTTTGCGCGACGTCTCCTATATCAAGATCCCGTGGAATTTCCGTAACGCGGTGATGGCGAAGTTAAAGATCATGACCGGTTCCATGAACATCACGGAGCGGCGCATCCCGCAGTCGGGACGTATCCAGGTGGTGGCGCAGGGTAATCCTATCGAGTTCCGTGTCGAGGTAGTGCCCACGGCTTATGGCGAATCGGCCGTCATGCGTATCTTGGACCGCAAGTCGATACAAGTCGATATCAATAAGATGGGATTCTTGCCGGACACGCTCGATAAGTTCCTTGGGTTGATGAAAGGGGTCGGCGGTAAGAAGAACTTCGGATTAGTCCTAGTCTGCGGTCCGACGGGTTCGGGGAAATCCACGACGCTCTATTCGGCCTTGAATTATATCAACCGTCCCGACATCAAGATCTTGACCGCGGAAAATCCCGTCGAGTATAACCTTGATGGCATCGTGCAGGTCCCGGTCAATCCCGACCTGCAATTGTCACAGGGCAGGGTGTTCGATTTCGCCGCGGCTTTGCGGTCGTTCCTGCGTCTAGATCCCGACGTTATCATGGTCGGCGAGATACGCGACAAGGAGACCGCGCATATCGCCATGGAAGCCGCGATGACGGGACATCTGGTGTTCTCGACTATCCACACTAATGACGCGCCGAGCGCGATCTCGCGCTTGACCGAGATGCATATTCCCGCGTTCCTGGTGGCGACCACCATCAAAGCTATCTTGGCGCAACGTTTGGGCCGGCGTATCTGTGTGGATTGTAAACAGGAATTCGAACCGTCACCGGCGGATATCGCGGTCTTTAAGGAACACGATGTCGCTATCCCTAAGGGTACGAAGTTCTATAAGGGAAGGGGAGAGGGTTGCGATACCTGTAAAGGTTCGGGTTATAAGGGCCGCTGTGGTTTCCACGAGCTGTTGGTCATGACGGATAAGTTAAGGGTCTTGGCGCTCAAAGAAGTGGCCTCCGACCCGTTGAAAAAGATGGCGGTGGAAGAAGGTATGCGCACCATCATCCAGGATGGTCTCCACAAGGTCCTGCAGGGGTACACCACCATACGCGAAGTCTTGGGAGGCGCGGAATGACCTGTGCCGGTGAAGGGGGCAACGATGGCTGATATGGATGCCGCGACACTCTTCGAGATCGCCGAAGAGGTGACTTCCTCGACCGATCTTGACATCGTTTTAGAGAAAGTCGGCGTGGTCATGAAGAAGCTTCTGGACTGCGACGCGAGTTCCATCATGCTTTTGGATGAGACTAAGAAGAACCTGTACTTTAAAGTGGCTACGGGTGATAAGTCGCGCATCATGAAGAAGCTGACCATCCCTGTAGGCGTGGGCGTGGCCGGTTGGGTGGCGCAGAACCTGCGGCCTGTCATCATCGAAGATGTGCGCAAAGACCCTCGTTTTGCCGGTCAGTTCGACAAGACCAGCGGTTTTATCACCAAGAACCTCATCTGCGTGCCCATGTTCTCCAAGGGTGAGGCGATCGGTATCGTGGAGGTCTTGAACCGTAAGATAGGTACGTTTGGCGATAAGGATTTGAGTCTGTTGACGCACCTCTCGGGACTGGCATCGGTAGCCATCACCAACGCCCGCTTAGTCCAAGAGCAGAGGAATTTCTTCTCTCATATCCTAGAGGTGGTGGCTTTGGGTATCGAAGCCCTTGGGTCGCAGTTCCGCGGGCATCCGTGGCGTAGTCAGAGGTTGGCCATGATGCTTGGGCGCACCTTGGAGCTCACGCCTAAAGAGATGACAGACTTGACGCACGCGAGCCTGCTCCATGACATCGGCTATTTTGCGGTGCGCAGTCCGCGCTATCTCGATTTCCTCGGTATCCATCTGACTGTGGAGAATGCCGCGGCGCAGCAGGAAACGTTGCATCCGGTTTTAGGCGAGAAGATGCTCTCCGGCGTCGATGTGTTCAAGAACATCGGTCCGATCATCCGGCATCATCATGAGAGCTATGATGGAACAGGGTTCCCGGATAAATTGCAGGGAAAAGCGATCCCGGTCGGCGCCAGGATCGTGGCGCTAGTCGAGGTCGTTGAAGATATCCGTTTCCAGTGCCGCAGCATGCAAGCCGAGGAGTTCCGCACGCAGGTCGTCACCGAGATCAACAACATCAGCGGTAAAAAACTCGATCCGCTCGTCTGCCGGGCTTTTCTTGACCTCATTGAAGACATCGATATTCTCTAGCCGCAAAAAGGTAGAATATAAAGAATCCATTCCTACGACCTTTGGAGGTTCTATTATGCTTCGAGTCTTGATAGCTAAACCTGGTTTGGACGGACATGACCGTGGCGCTAAAGTCGTGGCGCGAGCTTTGCGTGACGCTGGTTTCGAGGTCATCTATACCGGTATCAGACAGACACCCGAGATGATCGCCGAGTCGGCCTTGCAAGAAGACGTCGATTGCGTCGGACTTTCTTTATTGTCAGGCAGTCATATGACGTTGTTCCCTAAGGTCGCGGAACTCATCAAGGAAAAGGGCATGAAAGACGTGCTGCTGTTCGGCGGCGGCATCATCCCATCCGATGATATGCGTAAATTGAAGAAATTCGGCGTTGAAAAAGTCTTCGGTCCGGGCACTCCCACCAATGAGATCGTACGTTTCTTGCGTGAGCGCCTGCAGAATAAGGCTAAAAGGAGAAAACAATAACATGCTTCCGTTCGAGATCAAAGAATTAGTCCTTGGGGTCATCTCGGGGGAGTCGCGTTCGATCTCCAGAGCTTTATCGTTGGTAGAGAACAATGGTGATGTGACAGCGGATAAGTTGTTGCAAAAGGTCTATCCTTACGGCGGCAATTCTCGTGTGGTCGGTATCACCGGCGCCACAGGCGTAGGCAAGAGCAGTCTGATCTGCGGGCTGGCCCGCCAGATCCGCAAGCGCGGCCAGACAGTGGGCATCATCTCCATCGACCCGACGTCGCCAACGAGTGGCGGCGCGTTCTTAGGTGACCGCCTGCGCATGCAAGAGTTGGCTTTAGACAGCGGCGTCTTCATCCGCTCCGTCGCCGGAGGCAAAGACAGTGTCGCTTCTATGACCCGCAAGATATTCCCGCTGATGCATGTCATGGAAGCCAGTGGCAAGCATTTCGTCTTCATCGAGACTATGGGTAGCGGACAAGATGATTGCTTGATCTCCAAGGTGGCGCAGACCACCCTTTATGTGACCATCCCCGATCTAGGCGACGAGATCCAAGCCATGAAAGCCGGTGTCGTCGAAGCGGCCGATGCCGTCGTGGTCAACAAGGCGGATAGTCCTAACAAGGACAAAGCTGTCGCGTCCTGGAAGAACATCATCACCATGGATACGCGTAAGCACGGCGCCTGGAAAGTCCCGGTGTTGACGTCTAATAGTCTTACCGGTGAAGGTATCGATGCGATTGTCAGCTGTATCGATGCTCATGAGCGGCATATGAAAGATTCTGGCGAATGGGAACGGCGCAAGAAAGATTCCATCAGGGAAGAGGTCAAGCTGCTCGCCCTTTCCAAGCTTAGAGACCAACTCGAATTCAATTTGAATGAGAAAGAGATGGGCGCTCTGCTTGAACGGCGCAGCGATCCGCTGGTGTTCGTCGATAAGTTCCTTAAGAAACGGCGTTAAACAGTCCCGCTTTTTATAAACTCTAGGCAGGATAGGACCATGCGGTCCATTTTCACTAGGGGAGGAACTGCGATGCCTCAAGCCATTAAGCGTCAGGCTATCCAAGAAAGTCCTGTCAATCCACGTCATCATGTCTCTGCGTTCGATCAGGTCAACAGCCATTTGAACAAAGCGTTCATGTCTCTTGATATCCCCGAGGTCTACCGTAGCGTGATGCAGAATTGTTATCGAGAGCTCAAGGTGCAGATTATCTTGCAGCGCGAGAGCGGCGCGATCGAGGAATATTTCGGTTATCGTATCCAGCATAATGGCGTGCGTGGGCCCTACAAGGGCGGTATCAGGTATCACCCCAGCGTCGACTTAGACGAAGTCCGGGCCTTGGCGTCGTTGATGACCTGGAAGACCGCCATCGTCAACATTCCTTTCGGCGGCGCTAAGGGCGGCTTGGCATGTGATCCAAAAAAGCTCACTAATCGGGAGTTGCAAGCGCTCTCACGCGCCTACGCTCGCAAGATCGACATGGCGATCGGCCCGCACCGGGACATCCCGGCCCCCGACGTCAACACCAACGCCAAGATCATGGCGTGGATCATGGATGAGTATGGGCGCAAGCACGGGCTCTCACCGGCTTGTGTCACCGGCAAGCCCATCGAGCTGGGTGGCTCTAAGGGTCGCGAGCAGGCGACGGGGCGCGGATTGTTCCATATAGCGCACCGGGTGTTCGACGACCATAAGCTTTCGATCAAGGGAGCTAAAGTCGTCGTCCAGGGTTTTGGCAACGTCGGATCCTGGGTCGCCAATTTCCTGCATGACGCGGGCGCCAAGGTCATCGCGGTAGCTGACGCCGAGGGCGGGGTATTCAATCCTGCCGGTCTTGATATACCGAAGTTAAGACTTTACGCGGTTGACAAGCCTAGTGTGGCCGGTTTCTCCGGAGGCGAGGCTCTCGATACCAGGGAGATTTTCACTTTGCCTTGCGACATGGTGGTCCCTGCCGCTTTAGGCGGCGTCATCACGCCCGATATCGCCAAAAGGATCCAAGCCAAGATCGTTTTGGAAGGCGCCAACAATCCGGTAACTCCCGAGGCTGACGTTATCTTGAATGAACGGGGTATCATCGTCATCCCGGATATCTTGGCTAACGCCGGTGGCGTGGTAGTCTCTTATTTCGAGTGGACCCAGAATCTGACCCAGTTCTATTGGGATGAGGACGAGGTCTATCAGAAGCTTGAGAAGACGCTCAATAGCGCGTATGCAGCCGTAGCTAAGATCATGCGTGAGCATAAGGTCAACATGCGCCAAGCAGCCTTTATCCTAGGGGTCAAAAGAGTCTACGACGCCACGCTCCTGCGCGGCGTTTAAGACCTTGACATATAATCCGGCATTTATCATGATAATTGCCGGATATGTCGGCGATAACATATATTGACCGCATCGTAGACGTTGAGCAAGTGCTACGAAAAAAGAGCGTCCTGCTCTTGGGTCCGCGTTTGACGGGGAAGTCTTCGTTGATCCGTCATACGCTTAAACACGCGCGAATCTATAATTTGCTTGATAATGATGTTTTCGTTAAGCTCAGTCGTCAGCCATCCCGCATGCGGGAGGAATTGACGCGGCAAGACAAAGTCGTCGTCATTGACGAGATTCAAAAACTGCCCGCGCTTTTAGACGAGGCGCAACTGCTTATCGAGGAACGCGGCGTTCGCTTTCTTTTGACCGGTTCTAGCGCCAGAAAACTTCGGCGCGCGGGAGTCAACCTGCTTGGCGGACGGGCTAGAACTATAAATCTGCACCCTTTTGTTTCCAGGGAGCTCTCCGATCTCGATCTTATGCGCGTTTTGCGGTTCGGGTCGTTGCCACCGGTTTACTTTTCCGATGAGCCGCAGGCCGAGATCGCTGATTACACAGGAACTTACCTTCGCGAAGAGATCGCGGCGGAGGGATTGACCCGTAACATCCCGGCTTTCAGTCGTTTTCTTGAAGTTGCCGCTCTTTGCAATGGCCAGCAGATCAATTTCACTAAAATCTCAAACGACGCCCAGGTGGCGCGAAGCACCGTGCAAGAGTATTTTGAAATCCTTAAGGATACGCTTCTCGCGCATGAACTTCCTGCGTGGCAGAAGACGTTTAAACGTAAACCGGTGCAAGTGCATAAATTCTATTTTTTTGATATCGGGGTGGCGCATTGTCTCAAAGGCGTGGGAGATTTAAAGGAAAAATCCCCCGAATTCGGTGCGGCGTTCGAGAGCTTCATCTTTCATGAACTAAAAGCATATGTAGATTACAAATCAGGTATGTCAAAGAATGCGTTGTGCTATTGGCGTTCCAAATCAGGTTTTGAAGTTGATTTTATCTTAAACGACGCTGTTGCGATCGAAGTCAAAGCGGGACGCAATGTCTCACTCCAGGAACTTAAAGGTTTGCGCGCTATCGCCGAAGAGCGAAAATTCAAACATTTGATCTGTGTGAGCTTGGAACCCCAAAAGCGGATGGTGGGCGCCATCGAGATATTGCCCTGGCGTCAATTCCTAGAACGTCTTTGGGCGGACGACCTACGCGTTTAGTTGCAACATATTTTCTTAGTGCTTAGAAAATCCCTTAGGTGAAAATCAGCATCGGCGTAGCCGAATGAAAGCCGGGGAACCTTAGGGTTCCCCGGCTTTCATTCAACAATGATTTGCGGTAAGATTTGGAACGCTGGATGCGGCCCAGCCGAAAGCGTTAGTCACGAACTTTCATTCAACAATGATTTGCGGTAAGATTTGGAACGATCTCTGATTTCATCGAGGATCATGAGCTTGGTAACTTTCATTAAACAATGATTTGCGGTAAGATTTGGAACCGTTGGGAATCAGGTCTTTCGTCACTTTAGATTTCCTTTCATTCAACAATGATTTGCGGTAAGATTTGGAACCGCATATAAAAAGCCTTAAATATAGGGCTTATAGAGGAAGCTAGAGGAGGGTTGTAATAGTTTTATTCGCAAACCTTATTTTCGCTGGTAAACCGTATGGGTTTGCGAAAACAGATGTTGAATGAAAGAAGCCCAGACGCCAGCAAGTCCTCGCCGTGGTAACCTAGCAGCGGAATTAGGTGTGGCTGGCCTCGCAAGCAGAGCAGGCTCTCTGAAGGGTAAAGGGTGCGCGTACCGTCCTGCGCGGGACGCGCAGTTTTTATGTTATCCGATAAGCTAGATAAAAAAATCAAAGAGTTCCTGCCGACAATCCGGCTCGGCGTTGATTTCGGTGAACACGCAGGCGGCATCGCCCTGGTTCAAGGAAATCAAATTCTCCATGCCGAAACATTCGTTGATTTCCATGAAACAACCCTGGAAACCCGCAGGATGCTCCGCCGGGGCAGGCGTTCCCGCCACGCAAAAAAAATGAGGATCGCCCGCTTGCGATCTTGGATTCTACGCCAGAAGGCGCCGGCGGGGAAGGGTTATATTGTTAAAGGTAAAGGCAAATGGGAGCCAGGGGGCGACAGATTGCCCGACCCTTACTGGGTCATGGCCCAACCTCTTTACCAAACAAAACCTGGCCTGTACAAGATTATTGGCGCCGACCCCTTAAAAGCAAGCACCTGGCCGGAACATGCCATGCAGGGAAAGTGCGACGCCGCGGGCTTCGTTTGCGCGTTAACGCATATTTTTCAGAAAAGGGGTTATAAATACGACGACGAGGATTTGTCTAAATATTCCGACTCACGGCTCAAAGAATTTTGGGTCATCTCCGTATCGAGTGGGTAAAAACAGGGTGATTTCAGACCGTTCTTCGA
>JBBTGF010000176.1:0-4168 GCA_038041525.1 Elusimicrobiota bacterium
CGTGGGGCCGTAGAGCAGATCGCGCGCGTGGCGGTCCTTGATGCGCAGCATTTCCTTGCCGTAGGCCTCGTAGCGCCCGCTCTCGCGCCACAGTTCGGCCGACTGGAGCGTGGGCATCAGAAGTTCGACGGCGCCCGCCCGGTCCTCGAGGTGATCGCGGCGCGCGTCGATGCGGCCGACCTGCGCGACCGGCCCTTCCTCACCATCGACCCCGAGACCGCCAACAGCCGCTGCACGCTTTCAGTCAAACATCCGAACTATGAGTTAGTCAAGCGCTTCGCGCCCCTGCACAACGCCGAGCGTAACCTTGAAATCGCGGCTTTAGCGATCATGGAAACCGCGAGCGCACCCTTCTTTAAACATGAAGCGTCGGCGCCCGGACTCAAAGACGATCTACTTAGGCAGACTCGCAACCTATTCGCGAAGAGTTGCAAGCCAAGACAAGACGGTTTCAAACCGATGCTCTGCGACAATGGCGCCAGCGTGATAGCAGGGACGATCGAAGAACTCTTCGCTCCCTGACTATACGCGCTTATTGCGATAGGTCAAGTATGTTTCCCAAAACCTTCGCTACTGGCTAGCGCGGCCATGGCTGACTCGAGTTCCTCGAACTCGAAGGGCTTGGTCACGTAAGGTATCTTGTTGGAAACGAAGAAATCCAACGCCTGTTCATCGAGCGCGTTGCCTGTCACAAAAAGTATCTTTTTCGCCAAACTGCCGTCGTATTCGCAGATAGCTCGATAGATATCCCTGCCATCAGACCCCGGCATCGCCAGATCGAGCAAGATGAAATCATAGGCATTGCGCCGCAGCTTAGCCAACGCGCCCTTGCCGTTAAAAGCCCCATCCACCTGATGTCCGGACCTGACAAAATTCTGGCGCACCATAGCCACGAAATCTTTCTCATCATCGACGACCAGTATCCGGCAGACCTTGCCGGAACAAGGTCTAGGCGCCGGTTTCTGCGTGATGACGATGCCCCCTCTGGATGAAGGTAACTGCAAGACGAACTCAGCTCCGCCTTCAGGCAAGTTGCTGCACAATAAGCGACCACCATGTTCACCGGCGATCTGATTGGCGATAAAAAGACCCAGACCGGTACCCTTGCCTGCGGCCTTGGTCGTATAAAAAGGCTCAAAGATCATTTGCAAAGCTTCTTGCGGTATCCCTGGGCCATTATCGGCGACGCTGATGACTGCCAAGCCATCGGACTCCCTGGTCACGACCTTGATCGAACGGCCAGACCCGGAATCGACCATGGCGTCACTGGCATTCTGGATGAGATTTATCAAGATCTGTTCGATCTGCTGGAAATTGACGTCCGCCCTACAGACCGGTCCTAAGGCAAGCTCGACATGGATATCATTAGCCTTACTCAAGCGGTAATCCAACAACGACAGCGCCGAACGCACGACTTCGTTTAAATCGACGACCTGACGCTGGGCTTTGTCGCTCTTGCGTACGAAAAGTAACAGATTCTCGACTATGCCGCGACAACGCTTAGAACTGGCTTTGAGCCGCTCAAGGTCTTCTTTGAGCAATTCGGGTGACTCGATATCCCCGGGAATCAGATCGGCATAACCCACGACGCCGGCTAACGGATTGTTCAATTCATGCGCGATGCCTGAAATCAAACGACCCACGACTGACAACTTCTCCGATTCGATGAGCTGATCCTGCAAACGCTTCTGCGCATCCTCGCGAGATTTTATCTGCAGCGCCATGTCATTGAATGCCTGGGACAACGCCTTGATCTCTTCCGGCCCGCCGACATCGACGCGATGCCCCCAGTTACCCATAGCCAGCTCCTGCGTACCGCGCACCAAGGTTTTGATCGGCAGCGCGATCGCGCGGACGGCGAAAATAGTGATGATGACGAGGATGATAGTCGCACCCATACCGACGATCGCCCCCCAATTACGCATACGCCGGACGGGATCGAGAAAATCTTCCAGAGGAGCCATGGCATGCAAGATCCAAGGCCAATCTTCAAGACCCGCGGAAACGGTCAGCGGATCGGCGAACCTGCGCGCCACGCCGGCGACCAGTGCACCAGAGCTGTCGCGCAATAGCGCCACGCCATGACGTCCGATACGGTACGAGGCGACGATAGCGTCAAGGTCGGCGGCATCATAACCGAGCACCAAGACTCCGGCGAGCGTCCCATCCTTGTCGTGGATCGGTTTTGCGAAATAAATCAACGACAGCCCGCCGCCGACCGCTTGCGGGGCGCTGGACCTGTAGACTTCCCTTTCCATCAGACGCAATGCTCCACGATAATATGCAGCATGCGCGTGCGACTCGCCGGCCTTGACATCGATACCGCGATCCACGCGCACCACCGCGCGACCGCGCGCATCAAGATAATAGATGCGCGGATACATCTTCAAGCGGCGTGCGAAAGCCTCGAACATACTAGCGATAGCGTCGCGATAGACCTTAGCCTCTTGATGCAGCCCATACTCCACATTGTTATGGTGGTCTAAAAATAAAGGATTCTGGGCTAAGGTCAGCGCGTCATCAGCGCGTTGTCCCATCTGACGGTTGACATCAGCGGCGGCGCTCACGGCAAACGACGCGATCTCTTTATTGACGGAATCGATGATCTGCTTACGGCTGGCCAGATAGCCCCCGTGGACTGCCAGCAACAGCACTCCCGCGCTGAAAGGAAGTAAAAAAACCAAGAATCTGCTTTGCAGGGTTTTAAACAAGATGCCAATGCTCCTGCTCTAGGCCGGGAGTTTCCTTTATTTGACTAAACGCTTGGGGCCAGGTGATTCCATGCGTAAAAGGTGGGTCGCTTTTTGCAGTATCTCCGGGAATAAGAACGGCTTGTAACAGATGGCGTCGATACCGTGTTTTTTAAGGTCGGCTTCGTCGATGCCGCGTTTGCCAGTGATAGCGATGATCTTGACGCCGGAGACATCATCGATACCTTTCAATCTCTCACACACCTGCAATCCGTCCATCTTGGGCATGACGATGTCTAAGATAACGAGGTCAGGCGTCTGCTGTCCCATATGCACCAACGCTTCCACGCCATCGCTGAAACAATCGACGCTGAAAGAATCCGGATATTTAGTGAACGAACGCTCCAGTAGACGCAGCATCTCTTTATCATCATCGATGATAACGACACGTTTCTGTCCGGTCATGAGGTCTTCCGGGACCGGCATATTGAATTTTTTTAAGAATTGGACCAGGTCTTCCCTCCTGACCCGCCGATGGCCGCCCGGGGTGACGAACGCAGACAGACTGCCGGCATTGATCCAATTGATCACCGTCGTTGGATAGACATCGCACATACGGCTGATCTCTGTCGTGGTATAGGTCTTGATGTTCATTTTAAACCGTTTGGAGATTTAAGAGATTCTAACATTAAATTTTCACCACATCAGGCTTAGCGATATCCATCGACGGCGAGAAAAACGCCAACACTTTCACTGGCTCTTTCCCCGCTCGTACCAGATGAGGCACGCCGGGCGCCATATAGATAGAACTTCCCGGACGCAATCTGCGCGGTTTACCGTCCACGGTGACCGTGGTAGTTCCGGACAAGACATAGAACCATTCGTGCGTGTGCGCGTGATAGATGGTCTCATGGCGATAATGCGCCGGCATGGTCACATGATATGCAGAGATCCCGGCGGTACCCGCGAGCTCCCAGACCCGACGCAGATCGAGTCCGCCATAACGGATGGCTTTGATCTTAACGGAACTGTTCTGACTCACTTTGAACTTACGCTTCATCGTGCCTCCTTGGTCGCGCGGAAAAAATAAGACATACCGGTCACCGAAGGCACGAAGTGGACCTTCTTATTGACGCCATATGTCTTGATCCTTTGGTACATGAATATCCCCAACGCCTCATCCTGCAACCGCTTGTCGATCGACCGGGCTTTGGCGATGCGCTGGCCGGAATCGAGCGTCATCGCCATGTCCTCCAAAGCCGCATCGAATATCGCATCTTTCGATATGACATAGGGAGATTTTCCATAAAAAAAGATGCTCTTGACGAAGAAATTATGCACCATGGGATCAGGACATCCTCCGATATAGACATCCCACTGTCGCGACGCTATGTCTTGCACGCCTTGCGCGTCTTTAGATAGATGGATATCCATGTCGATGCCGACGTCCTGGAGCTGTTTTTTGACGATCTGGCCGG
>JBBTGF010000177.1:0-1945 GCA_038041525.1 Elusimicrobiota bacterium
AAGATCGGCCTGACCGTCATCCTCATCTCGCTAGTCATCGGAATGATCATCGGTAGTCTAGCCGGCTATTACGGAGGCTGGGTCGACGAACTGCTGATGCGCTTCGTCGACGTAGTCTTGGCGTTCCCAAGCTTCATCCTAGCGGTCGTCATCGTCGCCGTTCTAGGCCCGGGTTTAAGCAAGGTCATGGTAGCCTTGGCCGCCGTGTCTTGGCCTTCATACGCGCGCTTGCTGCGCGGCGAGATCCTCACTGTCAAACAACAAAACTATGTGGAAGCGGCGCGCGCGCTGGGCGCGGGCACCCTGCGCATCCTGGGCCGCCATATCCTGCCTAACGCCATCTATCCTCTGATCATCGTCGCCACTATGTCAATGGGCACTATCGTCATCACCGCAGCGGCCTTCAGCTTTGTCGGACTCGGCTCTCCGTTAGGCTACGCCGACTGGGGACAACTCATCAGCCTTTCGCGCAATTGGATCGTAGGCTCTCCGGGCAACGCGTTCCAATATTGGCACGCGTTCTTCTTCCCGGCCTCGGCTATATTCTTGTTCGTTCTGGGCTGGAACCTGTTGGGCGACGCCTTGCGGGATATCCTCGACCCGAGATTACGCAAATGAACTGGAGGGCATGATGACCCTGCATGAGATCGTCAACGAATTAGTCACCGAGCACGCCTCACGGACCGCTTTCATCTACAGGGATGAAAAAATCACCTATAAAGATTTTGACGCGCGAGCTCGCCGTATGGCGTCGGCTTTATACGCCCATGGCGTCAAAGCCGGGGACCGCTGGGCGCTGTGCGTACGCAACTCGCCGGAGTTCGTGGTCACCTGGTTCGCCCTCTCCAGACTCGGCGCCATCGCCGTACATATGAATTTCATGGTCGCCAAAGAAGAGGCGGCCTTCATCCTTAAAGACTCAGGCGCCAAGGGAGTGGTGAGCCAGAAAGAATTCGCCACCAAGATCCGCGAAGCGGCCAAAGCCGCGGGCACCAAGACGATCCTTTGGACCGACCTCAACGCCGAAGGTCCCACAGAGATGCGTTTCTCCGATTTTTACGCTAAAGGCGCCGCAGACGTGCCTATACATAAAGCGACCAAAGACACTCCCGCCGCCATCCTCTACACATCGGGCACCACGGGCAATCCTAAAGGCGCGGTCCTGACACACGGAAACTTCGCGTCCAACGCCAAGGACTCCGTCGAATTCATCGGCCTTAAACCTGGCAAGGAAACCGTTCTATGCATCCTGCCGATGTTCCATATCTTCGCTTGGACCGCCTTAGTCTTAGGCAGCTTATACATGCGAGCGCCCTTGGTCATCGTCGAGAGCATCACGCCGCCAAAGCCGTGGCTCAAACTCATGTCAAAATGGAAAGTCACCATCTTCGCCGCAGTGCCGCCCATCTACCACGTCTTGTCCAAAGAAGCCAAAGGTTTCAAGGGGCTGGTCTTGCGCTATTTCTTCTTCCGCAGCGTGCGTATCGCCATCAGCGGCGCCGCACCCCTGCCTGTCAGCGTCTTAGAGACTTTTGAAAGAAAGTTCGGCGTGCCGATCCTGGAGGGCTACGGCATGACCGAAACCAGCCCGACCATATCGGTCAACACGGCCGACGCCCGGCGCCCGGGTACGGTCGGTAAAGCCATCCCCAGAGTCTCGATCAAAATACTCGATGACGAAGGCAAGGAGCTCGCTACCGGTCAAGAAGGGGAAGTCTGCGCCAAGGGTCCTAACGTCATGGCAGGATATTTCAATCTACCGCAAGAAACACAGGAGATCATGACCAAGGACGGATATTTGCGCACCGGCGACATCGGCCGCTTCGACACAGACGGGTTCCTCACTATCTGCGACCGCAAGAAGGACATGATCATCGTCAAAGGGCTCAAGGTGTTCCCGGTACAGATCGAAGATATCATCCTAAAACACCCCAAAGTCCAAGAG
>JBBTGF010000178.1:0-8537 GCA_038041525.1 Elusimicrobiota bacterium
TTTTTTTAAGCGCCTGCATTTGCATCACCAAAGCAGAAGAGAGTCCTCAAATCATGAAGTTCAAGGTCAAAAGGCACCATATCAAGTCGCAAAAGACCCTTTGGGATGGCAAAGCAGCCATTGCGGAAGCGGTCGGTGACGTCGTCATCACTCTCTGGCTCGACGATGGGACGACCGCCTATGTCAACTGCGACAAAGCTAAAGATTACAGGGCTGCGGGAAGATTGGAAGCGATGGGCAACGTACACGTCATCTGGAACGATATCACCATCGACAGCGACCATGCCGACTGGGATATGGGCAAGCGCGAAGCGCGTTTCAGGGGCAACGGCGCCCTGCATGACTCGGATTTCGCCGGAGGCGACATCGTCTTGGCTTATGAGCGGCTTGACGCCAAAGTATCCGCGACTAACTTCACGACCGCCGACGCCTGGCCCGCAAAAGGAATATGGAAACCCAAAGCAGCGACCAAATAGCCTCGCTCGACGCCAAAGGGCTCGAGCATTACTACGGTAAGCGTAAAGTCCTGCGCGGTATCTCATTGACTGCCCGTTCCGGAGAGATCGTCGGTTTGTTGGGACCCAACGGCGCCGGCAAAACGACCACCTTCAAGATCCTTTCAGGGTTGATGCGCCCGAGTAAAGGAGCGGTACTTTGGCAGGATAAAGATATCGGCAAGCTGCCGATCCATAAACGCGCGCGTCTGGGACTAGGCTACTTACCGCAAGAAAGCTCGATCTTCAGGGCGTTGACCGTAGAGGAGAACCTCTTCGTCGTGCTCGCGCACAAAGGATTCGCGCGCGCGCAAGCTCGGCAGCGTGCCGAAGCGCTCCTGCAGGAATTCGAGCTCACGCGGGTGGCCAAGCAGCCGAGCCATACCCTCTCCGGCGGAGAGCGGCGCCGCCTGGAAATCGCGCGCGCTTTGACAGCGGAACCCAAGATTTTGATGCTCGATGAGCCGTTCACCGGCATCGACCCGATCACGGTCGATGAACTGCGTCGGCTCTTAGGTAAGCTCTCAAAACAAGGTCTAGGCATCATCCTGACAGATCATAACGCGCGCGAGACCCTCAAAGTCATCGATAGGTCATATCTCATCTATGACGGCGAGATCTTGATCGAGGGCAGCGCCAAGGAACTCTTGAATGACGAGCGTGCCCGGCGCTATTATCTTGGTTGGGAGATGACTCTCTGACCCTGTCATTCTGAGGCCGCACACAGAGCGTGCGGCACCTGTTGCGCCAGAGGCGCTGATCCGGAGCATAGCGACGAAGAATCAATAGAGAATTCTTTATTGATTCTTCGCTTCGCTCAGAATGACTTTGGTAACCGGGTTTAAGTTCTATGACTACCGCGAGCCTGCGGCATAAAAATTGTATGCTAATCACAAAGTAATATGAGTGGGGGTGGGACATGCAGATCCATACTACGGCACGACACACTAAGCTGACTCCTGCGATCAGCGCATATTTGGCAAAAAGAATCGCGCGCTTGGAACGTTATTTCGACCACCTGGTGTGGGCCAATGTCATTTTGAACGTCGAAAAACACCGCCACAATACCGAGATCATCATCCATTCGCCGCTGCATACCATCCGGGCCAAAGCGGAAGCCCATGACCTATATTCATCGATCGATCTGACGATCGACAAGGCCGAAGTGCAGTTGAAAAAACTCAAGACGAAATGGGACCATAAACGCGGCCGCAATAGCCGACAAGTGGATGCCAGGAATCCCTATGCGCAGATCGCCATCGACGAAGTGTCAGCGATGGGGGGGATGGGGCAACCCTACAACGGCGGACTCTCCACATCGATCACCGTGGTCAAAAAGGTCCCTATCCGGCCAACGACCGTGGATGAGGCGATCCAAACCATGGAGAGCATGGGATACAATTTCTGGATGTTCATGAACAAGGTCTCCAAGCGGATAAATGTGATCTTCCGCCGGGCTGACCAAACCTATGGGATCATGGAGCCCGCCAAACGCTGATCATCATGTCCAAACCAGCCGCGCCCATCAAGATCCTAGACGTCCTCAAACCCGAGACCATCCTCCTTGACGTGCGCTGCACTGCCAAAAACGAGGTCATCAGCGAGATCGTCGGGCATCTTTTTAACAAAGAAACCGATGAGTTTAAACAAGAGATCACCAGAGCGCTCTATGAACGTGAAAAACTCGGCTCTACCGGCATCGGGTCCGGAGTCGCGGTGCCTCATGCCAAATCCGCGCGCATGACCAATGTCGCGTGCGCGCTCGCGATCTCCAAGAAAGGTATCGACTTTGAAGCGCTCGACAAGGCGCCCGTACATCTTTTTTTCCTGCTAGCCGCACCTCTCGATTCGCACAGCGAACACTTGAACATCTTGGCGCGCATCGTCAGACTGCTCAAAGATAGGCTATTCCGTCAGGCCCTGCGCGAGGCCTCCAGCATCGACGAGGTCGTATCGCTCATCGCACAAGAAGATAATTTTTGAGGCGTATCTTTGGACCTGCAAAAAGTTGACCTCACCGTCGACGAGCTCCTCAAGACAAAAGGCAACCTGCTCAAGCTCAAGGCCATCGCCGGCAAGAAGGGCGTGAACCGTGTCATACGCGCCTTCGAGGTCAATCGGCCAGGTTTGGCGCTTTTAGGGCAGATCGATGAGTTCCGCGCCGAGCGCATCCAAGTCATCGGCCGGGGCGAAGAGGGCTTGTTCAAGAAGTGCGATCCAAAGGTCTTCAACCCGAACCTCGAGCGTATCCTGACCCATAAAGAATTGCCCTGCTTCATCATCACCTGGAACATGCCCGCATCCAGAGCGCTGGTGAATTTGTGCAACCGTCACGGCGTACCGCTTTTGCAATCGAGCCTGGATACGGCTCACTTGGTCGGCGAACTGACCACTTTCCTTGAGGAACGTTTAGCGCCAATGGAGTATGTCCATGGGGTGTTGGTCGGCGTCTACGGTCTCGGCCTGCTGCTCACCGGCGAGTCCGGCATCGGCAAATCTGAATGCGCTTTAGAATTACTCAAGCGCGGCCACCTCTTCGTGGCCGACGACCTTATCCGCATCAAACGCTTTCCGGGGCAAGTGCTCATCGGTGAAGCGGCGCGTAGGGAGTTCGCCCATTATGTCGAGGTCAGGGGATTAGGCATCATCGACGTCACCAGCCTATTCGGCATCGGCTCGGTGATGGACCGCATCCCTATCGAGCTTGTGGTGAGCCTGGAAGTCTGGGAACGGGGACCGAGCACCAAAAAGTATGAACGCGTCGGACTCGAAGACAAGACTCTCTCGATCCTGGGAGTCGACATGCCTCACGTCAAATTCCCGGTCTATCCGGGCAGGAACCTGGCGATCCTCATAGAAGTGGCGAGCCTTAATCAGCGGCTAAGGAACAAAGGTATCAATATCGCCCGTGATTTTCAGGACAAACTGCTCTCACACATGAATATCCAAAAGAAGCGGGTGGCGGATGGCTAAAAAGGGTTCCACTCCGCCTCTGATCATCGTCACCGGGCTATCCGGAGCGGGCAAAAGCCAGGCGCTCAAAGTGCTCGAGGATTTCAGCTATTTCTGCGTCGACAATCTGCCGACGGTGTTGGTCGCGCAATTCCTCGACACGCTGGAACGCAGTTCGATGACGCGTTTTAACAAAGTCGCTTTAGGCATCGACATACGCACCCATGCGTTCCTCGAATGGATGCCGCAGATGCTCGAGATCCTGCGCCAAAGGGGCAGGGAGTGCAAGATACTGTTTCTTGACGCTAAAGAAGACATCTTGCTACGGCGTTTTTCCGAGACCAGGCATAAGCACCCATTCTCCGGAAAATCCTTGATCGAGGCCATACGTTCAGAGAAGAAACAGATGCAACCACTCAAGGAAGTGGCGCATCAGGTCATCGACACGACCGATCTGACTTTAGGCGAACTTAAAGAAGCCGTCTCCATCTTCTTAGGCGTCTCTCACGAAAGCGAGATGCATCTGGCAGTCGTCTCTTTCGGGTTTAAATATGGACTACCCGGCGATGCGGACTTAGTCTGGGACGTGCGCTTCCTGCCTAACCCGAACTACATCGCGGCGCTCAAACCCTTAGACGGCCTGGATGCCAAGGTCTCGCGCTACGTGTTCGCGCAACCCAAAGCGGCGCCGTTTGCCAAAAACCTGCTCAAGATGCTCCGCGACCTGCTCCCGTACTATATCCACGAGGGCAAATCTTATCTGACGGTAGGCATCGGCTGCACCGGCGGCCGCCACCGCAGCGTCGCTATCGCGCACAATCTCTCTGACATGCTGCGTGACGCCGGTTACACGATCCGAGAATTCCACAGGGACGTCCACAAGACTTGAAATGTTTTTAACGATATGACCAATCTACTCATCATCACGCACGGAGACTTCGGAGCGTACCTGTTGGAAGCCGCCGAAGAGATCGTCGGGCGTGACCCCCGCCAGGAAGCTAGGGCGATATCCATCTCGCGTCGTATCCCTTTAGATGAAGTGCGCAGGCGTATCGCTACGCAACTCGATACGCTCGCGGGTGAATCCGGCGACGGCATCCTCATCCTTTGCGATATGCTCGGAGGTACCCCCTGCAACGAGACGCTGCTTTTGGCGGGGACTAGGAAAGACGTCTCCATACTCACCGGAGTGAACCTCTACATGGTCATCAGCGCCTTGGTTAACAGCAAAAAACTCGGCATCAGCGAGCTTTCCGACAAGGTCAGCCGCGACGGCCAACGCGCTGTGGTCAACGCCAAAGTCTTGATCGAGACAAAAAGGTGATGCGCGCGTGCCGATAGTACTTTGGCGCATCGATAACAGGCTCATCCACGCGCAAGTGGTCGAAGGTTGGGTACCCAGCGTCGACGCCGGACGCGTCGTGGTCGTCAGTGATGAGTTCGCAGTCGACGGCTCACGCAAACAGATGACGGCTTGTGTGGCGCCCGAGGGACTAGCTATAGAGTTTTTAGACATGGCGACAGCTACTTCGCGCTTTAACGAGCTTGCAGATGATCCGCTCAACACGATATTACTCTTCCCTGCCCCGCAGACCGCGTTGGCGTTCATATCCCTATTGGCGACGCGGCCGCGAAGCATCAATGTCGGCGGCATGCATTACGCGATGACACTGGTGACCTTGGGCCGTTTCACTGATTTTTCAACTCAAGACAAAGAGGCGCTTACCCGCATCGTCGGTCTAGGCGTCAAGCTCGATGCGCGCTCCACGCCATGGGATAAGTCCGTCGACCTGGCGCAAAACCTCAAATGATCGAGGTCTCGGTGACCGTCGAGAACAAGATGGGGATACACGCGCGCCCGGCGGCGCTTTTTGTGCAGACAGCCAATGCTTTCATCTCCGAGGTCAGGGTCAGCCGCGACGGCGTCGAGGTCAACGGCAAGAGCGTGATGGGACTGATGATGTTGGCCGCGCACTGTGGTAGCAAGCTGACGATCAAGGCCTGGGGTAGCGATGAGACCGAGGCGATGCAGGCGCTCAAGGCGCTTTTTGCAAGGAGATTCCAAGAGTGACGACGCTGCAGCAAGAAATCAGGCTCCAAGGCGTGGCCGCCAGCCCGGGCATCTCCATCGGTAAGATCTATGTTTTTGAGGGCGACTCCTTCGTCGTCACTAAAAAGCGGCTGACCCCCAATAGACTTGCCGCTGAGGTCAAGCGTTTCCGCAAAGCCGTCGATGCGACGCATAAAGACCTCAATCAAGCGGAAGTCAACGTGCTTAAGATGTTGGGCAAACAGCACGCCCGGCTCATCGAAGCGCATAAGCTCATCTTGGAAGACCCTATCATCAAGAAAGACACGGTCTCTATCATCGAAAATCAGCAGGTCAATGCGGAATACGCGCTTTCCGAGGTCCTGGCCCGCGCCAACCTTGCGTTTGAAGCCATGACTGATGAGTTCTTCCGTGAGCGCCGCCACGACCTCTTTGATGTGGGCCGCAGGATACTCGGCCACCTTACCAAGAACCGTCAGGACATGGCGGCCGCGAAGCGCTCTATCCTCGAATCCTCCGCTATCGTCGCCAAGAACCTATTGCCATCGGACACGCTGAATCTGCGCGAAAAGAAGATCATCGGGTTTGCCACGGAACTCGGCGGACGCACCAGCCACGTCGCTATCCTGGCGCAGTCGCTGGGCATCCCGGCAGTGGTCGCGGTAACCAACCTACTCGCTAATGTCGCCACCGGAGAACAGATCGTCATCGACGGCAACGAAGGCGCCGTCGTCTTGCATCCGTCCGTCGCGACGTTAAAGAGCTATAAGGAAAAGCAGCACGAACTTTTACACGAGGAAAGACACCTGCTGACTCTCGCGCAATTGCCCGCCATGACTGCGGACGCGCACCCGATCAGTATCCAAGCGAATCTCGACACCGCGGAAGAAGTCGACAATGCCAAGCGCTACGGCGCCGCCGGTATCGGGCTCTTCAGGACGGAGTTCGTCTGCCTGGGGCATGAGAAAGGCAATCTGCTTTTTGACGAGGAAGCGCAATACAATATCTATAAGAAGGTCTTGGAAGCGGCGAAGCCCGATCCCGTAGTCATACGCTTGCTTGACATCGGCGCCGACAAATTACCGACGCTGGGCGCGGAGTCCTCGGTTTTCAAGGAAACCGGCGCCGCTACGGCGCTGCCATTGGGACTGCGCGGCATCCGTCTCGCGCTGCGCTATCCGCGTATCTTACGCACTCAATTGCGCGCCATCGCCAGGGCTTCCACCAGCGGCAACGCCAAGATACTCCTGCCCATGGTCAGCGCCATCGACGAGGTGCGCGAGGTCAAATGGCTCATCGAGGAGATCAATCAGGAGATCGCTGCCGAGACCGCGCAACGCGTCGAGGCGGTTCCCATGGGCATCATGGTCGAAGTACCCTCTGTCGCCGTCAAGATCGCCGCCTACCTGCCGGAGGTTGATTTCATCTCCGTCGGCACCAATGACTTGGTGCAGTATACGTTGGCCTGCGACCGCACTAGCGCCGAGTTGGCGTATCTTTATCAGGAGTTCCATCCTTCCATCCTGCAATTGCTCTACGACATCGCCAAAGCGGCTAACGCTATGGGGAAATGGGCCAGCGTCTGCGGGGAACTTGCCGGCAATCCGCTGGCATTACCACTGCTCTTGGGCATGGGCTATCAAGGCATATCCGTCAACCCGCATGTCATCCCCAGATTAAAACAGCATCTCAAATCGATCTCGCTGAAAGAATCCAAGGTTTTAGCCGAAAAAGCTATCAGCTTCGTGAGTTACGAAGAAGTCGTCGAATTCCTTAAACGTGAATACCCGGTGTCGGCCTTTTAAACCATGGTCGACGCTATCCGTAATTTCTCTATCATCGCGCACATCGACCACGGCAAGTCGACCTTAGCCGATAGGTTCATCGAAAAAACCGGACTGCTCCTGCCGGGACAAGTCAAAGCGCAGCACCTCGACAGTATGGACTTGGAGCGCGAGCGCGGCATCACCATCAAGGCCAAGACCGTGCGCATGGCTTGGAAGGACCATGTCTTAAACCTCATCGATACGCCGGGGCATGTAGATTTCGCTTTCGAGGTACACCGCGCCCTGTGGGCCAGTGAAGGCGTGTTGCTGGTCATCGATGCCACCCAAGGCATCCAGGCGCAGACGGTCGCCAATTGTCTTATCGCCAGGAAATCAGGCCTGGCTATCCTGCCGGTCATCAACAAGATCGACTTGCCGAGCGCCCGGCCCGAAGAGACGGCCTTGGAAGCCATGGAGATCCTCGATCTTAACGTCGAGCCTTTCCTGGTCTCGGCAAAACTTGGCACCGGTATCGAAGCCCTGCTCGATGGTATCGTGAGTCTCATACCGCCGCCAGCCTCCACTAAAACCACCGGTGGAGCCGCGTTGATCTTTGATTCCGTCTTTGACGCCTACAAAGGAGTCATGCTCTATCTACGCGTCTTCGAAGGGCAGATCCGTGCCGGCGACAACGTGCGCTTTTTCCACGAACAACAAGGTAAGACCTATACGGTCGAAGACCTCGGCTACCTGACGCCGGCTAAACGCACCAGCGTGGAAGTCTTACATACCGGCGAAGTAGGTTACGTATTCTGCGGTATCAAAGACCCTAGGCAGGTCACGCATGGTGAGACCCTGCTGACGCGCGAGAACATCCGCGATACCCCGGTCAAACCTATGGCAGTGAGTATTAAACCATTCATCTTCGTCGGCATCTACCCGGTACAGATCGGAGAGGTCGAAGGATTGGGCAAGGCCTTCGAAAAACTACACTTGACCGACCCGAGCTTCGAGTTCGCCCCCGAGTATTCAGTGGCTCTAGGCCCCGGATTTCGCTGCGGCTTCCTGGGACTCCTGCACCTAGAGATCATCCAGCAGCGCCTCAAGCGTGAGTTCGAGCAAAACATCATCATCACTAACCCGAGTGTCAATTATCGAGTCAACACCAAAGACCATAAGACCATCGAAGTCAACAGTCCGGCGAAGTTCCCGCCGCATGGCGATATCAACAGCGTCGAGGAGCCTTATGTCACCGTCAAGATCCTGACTCCGTTC
>JBBTGF010000179.1:0-1161 GCA_038041525.1 Elusimicrobiota bacterium
CGATTTCTCCAGACTATCGACCGCTTTAAGATTGTCGCCTTTGATGTAGTAGAGATTGGCTAATTGCAGGTAGGAGTGGAAGAAATCCGGCTTGATCTCCAGGGCGCGTAAGAATTGTTTCTCCGCTTCGGCATGGTTGCCGATATTGAGTAGCGCGTTGCCAAGATTGTGGCGGGTCTCGGGATAGACGTCTTCTAAAGCGATGGCTTGCGCATAGTATCTGATGGCTTCCTGTTCGCGGCCTTTATTGGAGACCGCCATGCCCAGGTTCGTCCAAAGTTTCGATTTGCGCGGTTCGTGTTTGAGCAGGTAGGAAAAGTAGGTTTCCGAGTCCTTCCAATTCGGATTACGGTTGAAGCTTTGCACACCCAGCGCTAAGGCGGCGGCGAATGCGACGGGTGTAAAGACCTTGGCGATGACCGGATAGCGTGTGGCGGCGGCAGCCAGAGCTAAGACCGCGCCGAAGCTCGGCGTATAGAGCCAGTGCTCCCAGAAGAGGGCGTTGATCATGGCGACTAAGTTGCTCATCGGTGAATAGCTGATGAAGTACCAGCTGATGCCCAAGGTCACCATCGGCAGGTTCTTATGCCATGACCAGCCGGCCAGAGCGAGTAAAGCCAGGGCGACCAGCGCCCCGGTCATGACAGTGGTGTCGAATGGGTTGATGAAGACCGGCCAAGTGACTTCGGGGTGCAGCCCGGTGGGGACTACCAGCAGGCGCAGGCCATGCGCGAAGACGGTCAGGAAGGTGTAGAAGCGGTAGATGGGATTTTCAGTCAGGACGTTCTGGGTCTTGTAGAAGTTGAGTGTGTTGTCGAAGTCAAGCACGGTGAAGCGCAGAGTGATGTAGCAGGTAGCCAGTATCCAGAAAGGCGCGTGGATTTTAAGGAGCCTAGTCACACTCGGGAACCCCTCGCCTTTGGATTCGATCACCGCGATATGGGTGATGAGGATGAGCGCGCAGCCGGTGATGGCGCTTTCTTTAGAAAGGATGGCGCAGAGGTAAGCCGCTAGGCTTGCCAGGCGCCATGTCCATGGGCGCGGCGGCGGGTCATCGATGGACTTAAGGAAAGCCCAGACGCCCAAGAGCAGGAAGAAGAAATGCTGCGGGCTGGCGATGCCGGAGGGCAAAGCGATCTCCTCGACGTGTACGGGATGGGC
>JBBTGF010000180.1:0-3403 GCA_038041525.1 Elusimicrobiota bacterium
CCGCCGGGCGCGATATCGAGACTTCTTCAGCGGGGACCTATGCCAACGCAGATTTTCCCACGCCCGAACCCATGGTCACAGTCATGCAAGAAGAAGGCATCGAAGGCTACACGCACAGACCGCGACGCTTAGACACGGCCATGGTCGAAGCGGCCACCGTGATCTTAGCCATGGCCCATGAACACAAGGAGAATATCGTACGCAACCACCCTCAAGCCAAAGACAAGACGTTCCTCTTGATGGAATTCGCGGCCCAGGGACCCAAAGATATCGCCGACCCTATCGGCTCGGGGCTGGAGACCTACCGGCGATGCAAAGACGAAATCAAAACCGCGCTGGCAGCGGTCATCAGGAGGTTAGACAACCATGACTGACGCGATGCTGCGACAACTTTTGAGCACGGACCCGCAGGTCTTTGCAGCGATCGTCGATGAGACGAGGAGACAAGAAGACGGCCTCGAACTCATCGCCAGTGAGAACTACGCCAGCGCCGCGGTCATGGCCGCCATGGGCACCACGCTGACGAACAAATACGCCGAGGGTTACCCCGGCAAGCGCTACTACGGCGGCTGCGAGTTCGTCGATGTCTGTGAAGAACTCGCGCGCGAACGCGCCATGAGGCTCTTCGGCGCCGAACACGCCAACGTGCAGCCGCATTCAGGCACACAAGCCAACCTGACGGCCTATTTCTCGGTCCTTAAACCCGGCGACACCATCCTTTCTTTGTCTTTAGACCACGGCGGACACTTAAGCCACGGGCATCCGCTCAACCTGGCGGGCAGGCTCTTCAAGATCGTCTCGATCAAGGTCAAACAGGATACCGAGACGATCGACTACGATATGGCCGAGGAGCTCACACTCAAGGAAAAACCGCGCCTGATCGTGGCCGGGGCCTCGAATTATTCACGGATCATCGACTGGCAGCGTTTCCGCAAGATGGCGGATTCAGTCGGCGCCTATCTTTTGGCCGACATCGCCCATTACGCGGGCTTGATCGCGGCCGGCGTCTATCCGAGCCCGGTGCCCTACGCGCACTTCGTCACTTCCACCACGCACAAGACCCTGCGCGGTCCGCGCGGCGGACTCATCCTCTGCAAGAAGGACTTGGCCGCGGCCATCGACAAGACGAATTTTCCGGGCAACCAAGGCGGCCCGCTCATGCACGGCATCGCGGCTAAAGCCATCTGCTTCCAGGAAGCGCTGCAACCCGATTTTAAACGCTACCAAGAACGCGTCTTGGCCAATGCCCGGCACATGGCCGCGGCCCTGACCAAGAAAGGCTACCGCATCGTTTCGGGCGGCACCGATTGCCATCTGATGAGCGTTGACCTGCGGCCCAAAGACATCACCGGTAAAGACGCCGAAGCCGTCTTAGGCAAAGCCGGCATCACCGTCAACAAGAACGCCATCCCTTACGACCCGCAGAAACCCATGATCGCCAGCGGCGTGCGCCTGGGCACGCCCGCAATCACCACCAGAGGGATGGATATCAAGGAGATGGATTCCGTCGCGGCTTGGATCGACGAGGCGATCATCAACCGCAACGACGAGGCGCGGCTCAAAGCTATAAAAAATGAGGTCATGAAACTATGCCGACACTTCCCCGTATACCAAGGAATGCTCGCAGCCATGGAAGGCGCGCGAACGGCCGGGCTCGCAGCCTGATCCATCTGGTAAGCCACCCACTGCTCGAGGAGCATCTGGCCTATCTGCGTTCACGCACCACGCGGCGCGAGAATTTCAAATGGCGGCTCAAAGAAGCGGCGAAGATACTCTTGCTGGAAGCCCTTAAGAGCGCCCCTTTAAAGACCATCAGCGTCGCTACGCCGTTAAAGACCACGCAAGCCAAGACCTTGGCGTGCCCCATCTCCTTCGTAGCGATCCTGCGCGCGGGTCTAGGTTTGACCGGCGGCATGCTCGAGCTCTTGCCCACAGCGCCCATCGGGCATATCGGCATCTTCCGTGACGAGAAGACCCTGCAGCCCGTGCTCTACTACACCAAGCTACCGAAGACCACGCCCGATTCCCTGATCGTATTGGCTGACCCGATGCTTGCCACCGGCGGCTCGGCCAGCGAAGCCATCGACATC
Source organism: Elusimicrobiota bacterium (assembly GCA_038041525.1). Taxonomy (GTDB): domain Bacteria; phylum Elusimicrobiota; class Elusimicrobia; order JACQPE01; family JACQPE01; genus JBBTGF01. Next base: position 2,091 of record JBBTGF010000180.1, read on the forward strand.
ATCAAATCCAGCGGCTGCAAGAAGATCATCTTAGTCACCTTAGTCTGCGCGCGCAAAGGCATCGAGGCGCTGCGCAAAGCGCATCCCGACGTGCCCATCTACACCGCGGCCATCGACCCGGTCTTAAACGCCAATGGCTATATCGTACCCGGCCTAGGCGACTGCGGCGACCGCCTGTTCGGAACCTAAGGTCAACTTTAACGGCTCATCCGGCTTTGAATCCGATCCTAACCACTGGCTTGCCGGGACCAGCCATTAGATTACGGATCGCATCGAACACCTCTTTGATCTGACCGGCATGTTGCTCGAATCTTTCACTATGATCGAAGAGCTGTCGCTCGATTGCTGCAAACCTCTTAGCCCAATCAGCGCTTGCAACCGTCACCTGACGCAAGCGAACGAATGTCTTCATGATATTTATATTGACCCTGATCGCACGCTGGCTATGCAATACGCTTGAAAGCATCGCAACGCCGTAATCCGTAAAAGCCAGAGGGGCAACGGAACTGTGTTTGAGCATACCGAACTGGTCACAATCTGTGACCAGTTCCCGGATCTCCTTTTCCGTCAACCGGAAGACAAACCCACCAGGGAACCGCCCCTGGTTACGCTTGACGGCTTGATTTAATGCCTTGGTCGCAACCCCATACAACTGCGCCAAATCCCTATCGATCATCACCTTCTGTCCTCGGATGGAATAGATCCTGCGTTCGATCGTCTCTGCAATCATCAGATTTTTCACATTCACCTCCTTAAGCGATAGCCCCCCATATAGTTAAACGGAAAAAATCGCAAAAGCGAACACGGCAAACTGCGGGATATCCGGATTGAGATTAAAATCTGGCTCATCAAGCGCGCGGTTAACCGTAAAAATACTGGCCCACAAGCAGCAATACCCCGAACAACCGTCTCGATACCCTTGATTTGCCTGCATTGTATGCCTATACTGTAGGCATGGAAAGAAGGCAGTATACCATCAGAGATATCCCCTCTCCATTGGACCACGCGCTAAGAGAGATGGCGCACCGTTCCCATAAAAGCCTCAATGAAACCGTCAAAGATATCCTCACAAAAGGCGCCGGCATGACGAAGGAACTCCATCGCCATGACGACTTGGACGCCTTCTTCGGCTCCTGGGTCGAAGACCGACAAGTCGACAAAGCGCTGGCCAGTCAACGCCATATCGATAAAAAACTCTGGAAATGAGACTAGCCCTCGATACCAACGCCTACGCCAACGCGGCCCACGGCGACGCCAAGACCGTCGAGGTGTTACAACGTGCCGACGAGATCGCTCTACCCTTCATCGTTCTG
>JBBTGF010000180.1:3413-8960 GCA_038041525.1 Elusimicrobiota bacterium
CTCTATCTGAATTCTCCCGGAGGGTCAGTAACCGCCGGCCTGGCGATCTATGACACCATGCAGTACGTAAAGCCGGATGTCTCCACTATCTGCATTGGCATGGCTGCCTCGATGGCCGCGGTGCTCCTCGCGGCGGGGACCAAAGGCAAGAAGAACGAAGCCAAGCTGACGGAATTCTTGAATTCCCCCCGCGTGCGGGTCTTATACGCGGACGAGCAAACGACCCATCACTACGCCAGGATATTCGCTCAGCTTAGGAGCCAAGCGACTCCCATCCCCACTAACGATCTCTGGATCGCCGCCTTGACCATCCAGCACGACCTGCTACTGCTTTCCCGGGACGCCCACTTCAACCGCATCCCCCAGATCGTCAAGATTTAACCTAAAGCTTGCTTTAAGTCGGTGATGAGGTCCTGGGGGTTCTCTACGCCGATGGAGAGCCGGATCATGTTGGGTGTGATGCCCAGGCGTTCCTGCTGATCGCGGGCGATGTCGGCGTGCGTCATGGTCGCGGGATGCTCGGCTAAGGACTCCGTGCCGCCTAAGCTGACCGCCAATTTGAAGAGTTTAAGGCTGTCTAAAAACTTAAACGCGGACTTCTGCGTGCCCTTGATAGTGAAGGTGATCATGGCCCCGGCGGAAAGACACTGTTTCTCAAAGACCGCGCGCTGCGGGTCAGCGGCGGGCAGCTCGCCAAGATAATAAAGCTTCTCGACCTTGGGATGGTCTTTGAGGAAATCCGCGACATAGCGAGCGTTCTTCATCTGACAAGTCATACGCAGTTTCAAGGTTTCCAAGCTACGCAACAAGAGCCAACCCGTCCACGGTCCGCCCATCGTTCCCATAAAGGTACGCAAAGTGCGCACGCGAGTCATCAACTCGCGCGAACCCAGGCACGCGCCGGCGATGACGTCGGAGTGGCCGCCGATATATTTCGTGGCGGAATAAAGCACCAAGTCAGCGCCGTGCGCCAGCGGATGCTGCCAAAGCGGCCCCAGGAATGTGTTGTCCACTGCTACGATGACGCGCTGTTTTGACTTGTGTCCATACGCTTTTGCCAACGCCACGCACGCTTCGATGTCGACTAAGGCGTTAGTGGGATTAGCCGGCGTCTCGATGAACACCATGGATATCCTGCCCATCTTGGCGGCCTGCGCGAAACACTTCTCGATCTGCTGGCGCGACGCGGGAGCGATGAAGCTGCAGGTCTTGACGCCATAGCGCGACATCACATGCTTGAAGAAATAATCCGTCCCGCCGTAGATCGGCTCGCTATGGATGATGACGTCACCCGGGCGCACGAACTCGAGCACCGTGGTGGCGATAGCAGCCATGCCGCTTTCGAACATCGCACAGGATTCTGCCTTATCCCAGAGGGCCAGGCGATCCTCAAGGACCTCGAGGTCGGGATTGTTCAAACGGCTGTAGATGAGCCCAAGTTCTTCACGCGGACCCTGGGTGCGCAGACCGTAAGCGATCTCAAAGAACGCTTTACCCTCTTGGGCGTTACGGAAAACAAAAGTAGAAGTCTGGAAGATAGGACACTTGAGCGCCCCCTCCGAGAGCTCCGGCTTATAGCCGTAACTCATCATCAGGCTCTCCGGCTGGAACTTATCTTTCATGTCATCTATCTTGGTTTTTTTCATAGTACACCAACCTTGTCCTGATTCTATCTAATCCAGCGTAACGCCCCGGGATCATGTGTCAGTTGGTAGTAACGCTTGAACGCGTCACTGGCTTGCTGACGGCGTCCCCGCTTGTAAAGATAGGCCCCTTGATTCTGGAACAACGGCCCGTACTCCATGAATTTCTTAGTAGCCGCTTGATAACAAGATTCCGTCTGCGCATGACGGCCGAGTTTTTCTAAAGCCACGCAGATATTGGCCGCATTGACCGGCTCACCGGGGTCGAGCATTGCAGCGGCCTCAAGATACGCCAGCGCTTCCATGGGTTCATCCTCATACAACAACCGCGCTCCCGCCATCGAAAGGTCCCAGCCGAGATTAGGCTTAAGCCACGCCGCATCAGGCCCCTTCTTGTCAGCCATACGGAAATCAAGCAGCGCGCCCTTTGGGTCACGCTCCCAAAGCCGTCGCTGCGCGCGCGCGTAATGATAATAGGGGACTAAGGAACGCTCGCGATAGTGTGCGCGCGGCGGCCCTGCGAGTCCTCTTAAATTGTAAAAAGGCCACAACGAGCCCGTCTTGATATCCTTGGAATCAAGCCGCGCCTGCACGATGCCCAAAGGAGCCAGCTCGGCCTCGCCGACGATCCCTAGATCGAGCGTATGATAATAGACGGGTCCACTCCCCGCCAAAGCGCGTTCTTTATCTAAAATAACGCGCTCGCGCACCGGTTTGGGCGTCTCCCGGAACTCGAAATCATAGATGCTCGGGAACACTAAAGCAGAACGGTCACGGACCTTCGACTGTTCAGGAGCTGCGGCGCTGCCTAAATCAGGACGCATCCCCTCGGCAAAGATCAAGCTCGCCAAGGCATACATCGCGTCATCGCCGCCATGGATGAAAAGCCACACACTAGGAGGCACGCTCCTTAAGAAATTGCGTCCGAAATCATATGCCAAGAGATTCTCCCTTAAAGCTGTCCTGCCGCTATTATTACCTGCGACATCCACGGCCGCTACTAATAAGATCATGGACAGGACACCGGCAATAGCGACTTTGAACTGGCGCCCCTGCATGGAGAATACCAACAGAAACGGAATGGGCGCAGCCAGCGCAGCCATACACCACGGCAGCAAATAGAACCTCTCTAGCGCCGTCTGCGTCTGCACGTCGAAAGGAGGGTTCCCTAGACACAAGAAGAACGGGCCCGCAAAGAAGAATCCCAACATCGATACTGCGGTCAGCCGACGATGCCGCTTGAAAGCCAGAGCCATGACCCAACCCGCTACAGCCAGCAATATCATGATACGGGAAACCCTCTTATCGAGTAATGAACCCAGCAGGCGCCGATTCTGCAGCCAGAAGAGCTTGATGCGCCCGGACTCCGCGCCCTGTGTGGTCAGCGAGAACGTCCCATAATCTTTGCGCGTGAACACTCTCCAGAATCTCGCGGCAGTATCGGGGTTGCCCCAATTGATGACAGGGCCCGATGCCGCGCGCACCGGCAGATAGGCGTAAACACTAAGACCGATACCGATCATCACGACCAAGACCGCACCGATAGCGGCAAGACGACGCTTTTGCAGACCTGCCCAAGGATGCGCGGTCGCGGCGGCTAATGCGCAAGCAGGTGCGATGAAAAGTAACACATGATGGTTTCCCAGGAACAACGCGAAGCCAAACACGCCGCAGAGCGATCGTCCGGTCCAAAAACAATAGACACAGAGCAAAGCGCCGAGGATCATCAACGAAAACACCTCGGTCTGCGCGGCCGCCTCGATGACGCTGGCATTACAAGCCACGGTTACAAGGAGTCCCGCCCACAACCACGGCGTTATGCGCCTGCCCTCGAGAGCGCTTATCTGGCGCCAAAAGCCTGCCAGGACGGACAGCGCTGCGGCCATCGACAATGCAGAAATCAGGTTACACCGGTAAGCGATACTGCCAAAAGGCACAAGGGTCTGCAACGCATGGGCCAAAAGCAGGTATAACGGATATCCGGGCGAGTGCGCCACGCCCAGCACGCTGCTTGCCGCAACCAATTCCCCGGCGTCACCAACGGTCAGGCTTGGCGCCATATGGGCAAGGAACCACGCGAAAGCCGACAAGAAGATGATCATTATGGCGCGACGCCGTAGCGCCTGCGCAACCACCATTCAACAATAAGCGCGGCTGCCGCGCCAAGACCCAGTAACACCGGGTCAAGACCCCCGCCCGCGGCCGAACCATCAAGCGATGCGTCACGCCCCGAGACCGCCAGCGTCATGGAAGCCAACAGCGCGTCCCCATGTTCACGCGGTATGCCTTGCCTCCATTCGGCAGATTCGGCGAGCAAGCGGCCACGGTTGGCTCCGGCGAGCGCGCTCAAATACCCTTCGTCGTAGCTCCTGCGCATCTCACGCACCGCTTCATCCTCGGTCTTGGCGGCATCCACCATCTTGCCGCCGCCGATTTCTTCAGCGGCGGAACGTGTCACCCAAGTGAAAAGACCTTCCCAGAAGCGTTCATAATGCCCCGCTATCTCGCCTTGCATCGCTTGACGCACCTTGATGAGCCACTGGCCGGCGAACCCGACCCATAACGCCCGTCCTTGTCCGAGCTCGGCATATGCCAGCAACGGCGAATCGTCACTAGCGATGACCTTGGCACGCGCGCCTGCCACCGGCTTGGCCGTCACCGCGACCTCCACCGGACTCAAGACCTGCTGCCAAGACTCAAGGTCCTTGCGCGCATACCCCTGCGCAGAGCTTCGGGGGACACTCGACCCGCCGAAGGCGGGGCCCCGGTAGTCCCCCTGCGCTACGAACACGCGCTGCCACCAAGCAGCATCGTCAATCCTGAAAATACCCTTAGCGGCAGCAACCTCGGAACGTTCGACCGTCAATCCAAAGATTTCATTTAAAAAACTATTCTGCTGTGCGCTGTCAGCGGCAGTGTTGCCTCCGGCGATGAACACGAGTCCCCCGCCGGAACGCACAAAATCTTTGACATGCGTAAGATACGCGGACGGCAATCCGAAACGCTCGAACGAGAAATCCTGCAGGATGAACAAGTCGAACTCGTCCAAATTCTGCGTGAATATCTCATGCGCCGGGAACGGGATCAAGGAAAGCTCCGTCTCACCGTAAGGCGGCACGTCCTCCATGTTGCGTAAGATGACGAAGCTGACCAATTCACGCGACGCGTCAGCGCGTACGAGTTCGCGCAAATAGCCATAATCGAACCCGGGCTTACCGCAAAGATACAAGACCCGCAGCTTGTTACGCACGACTTCGGTGGTGACGCTGGCAGAATTGTTGACCGCGACTTTGTCCCAGACGCCAACGGCAGCCTCGACCTGCAACCGGCGCTTGCCCAGACGCCGCGGCGCGGTCAGGCTGAACCTGAACTCCTCTGGCGAAGTCCCGGATAACACCGCAGATCCGCGCCATAAGACCTCCTTGGAAGCCAAGTCTTTGACCGTCAACGGGACTTCGTCCTTGAGCCCGGCAGGATAACTCAAACGCAGACTGAAAGGCACCTCGTCACGGGCGAAGATGGCCGGCGCCAAGCGGAACTGCTCGATAGAAAGGTCGGTGGCGGCGCGCTTGCCAAAGATGACGGCTGACGCCACTAAACGTGTCAGCGGCGCTTCCAACCTGCGGGTCTCCACCCCGTCACTTAGCACCACGACCGCCGCTTTCAACAACACTTTGGATGGCGACCTCGTGGATACCCGTTCGCTGACCGTGAACGCCACCACGGCCACTACATTCGGCGGGACTGTCGGTGGGACGGCAGTTCTGACCGCACTGACCACCAGTGCAGCGGGCAAATGTAGGTTGACGGGCTGTCGGGATAGTTGAAAGGAGGCTGAGATGCCTAGAGACCCAATATGCCACATGGAGGTAGCGCCGGAAGACGCGGCCGGTGGTCATCGGCG
>JBBTGF010000181.1:0-1506 GCA_038041525.1 Elusimicrobiota bacterium
TTGAAATCAACCGTATCTGTCGCCCGATAAGTGCTATGCAGATGCGTAGACAATGTAGTCGAATCATCTACCCGCTCAAGGTCATCCGGCTCGAAAGCGTTGACATCGGAAAGGCCGCCCACCCCCGTCGCTCCAACAACGCTGGAAAAGTCGATCTTACCTCTCGCCATAGCCAACGACACTTCAGCGCCCGCATCCACCTTGTTATCCAGAAGATTGGCGATCTCGATACCGATACCAGGCGTATGGATGACATCGGTGAATTCAGCAGTCCAAACGCCAGGATAATCTACCGTAACAGTATTCGTCGAGTACGCATCACCGAACGTCGACGTCCACTGCAAGCCCTTCATCTTGCTCGCGTACATCTCCAAAGAATAGAAGGCGTTCAATGTCACATGCTCCGTGACCTCATAATCCATATCAACCGATGCCGCATGTTGATGACCATCCTGCACGCCGATCAGGGACTTCTTATAGTCATCCTTCGCATAGGCGTATTCAAATCCGATATTAAGCGTTTCTACAGGCATGAAAGACGTCATCAAGCTGGCTTTCGTCCGTTCCCTGTCGGCAGCGTAATATTTCCTCATGAACGGGACTTCCACGCTGACTTTCTCATAATCTGGATAATCCACGTTCTTGTTCGCGAACTCCACTGTCAGCCGGCCATTGAACCAATCGGTCGGACGGGTATCCCATGCCGCTTTGTATACGTTCTCCGTCTCCTTTTTCGCCGATCCATTATCAAAATTAGCCGCCTCATTCTCATAGATCAAGCTCAACGTGTTACCCATGTCTAATCTATAGGAAACCTCGAACTCTCCTGTCCTTTTGATCGAACTTACATAGTTAGGGGTCCTAGCCGCAGTCGTACTGGCATCGACGGACACGATGGCGATATTGTTAGTGTAATCACCGAAAGTCAACAGCCGGGTACGGTTCTTATGCTGGTCATAACGATATCCAGCCTTAAAATGTAATTTCTCCATCGGTTTAGTGACGACATTCAAGGTATACAGGCTGTTGTTGACTTTAGCCTTCAATGATTCATCCGGCAAAGCGTAATCGAAACCGGGATTGTCCGTGTTGATCGTCATCGGTATGAACGTTTCATGTTGACTCATCATTCCGTAACTGGCGTTGGCGGTGACCCGGGAATGCATGGGCAAGTCCTTCCTGAACACCACGCTAAGATTGTCATAGGAATTGCTCGGCGGTAGCGCCATGCGTCCACGAGAAGAACCGTATTTGTAACTCGCTGAAATCGCACTGGGATGCAGGTCGTCGGCAGCCCGGAATGGATTATCAAAGATGACCGAATTGAAAGCGTTCCTGAACGACGAATGTATATAACTCAATCTGGAATAGAACGGCTTGCCTGCATATTCAAGATCGAAATTCAATCTTGTCGTAGCGTAATCGATAGGCTCGGGGATCTCCACCGCGTTGCCTCGACCAAAGTTACCCCCATAGGGACGCGCTCCATCACGTTCTTCATGAGTG
>JBBTGF010000182.1:0-2415 GCA_038041525.1 Elusimicrobiota bacterium
ATGCCTGAATATATGGTTATCAATCACAATCAGCTCTGGACCGCGCCGTTTGAAACGCTGGATCCGCCGTCGGTATCGTTATCCGGTTTCTATCGGCATTACGAGTTGCTTAAGGTCGTGCGTTTTCCGTCTTGGCCGATATTGAATCTCGCCAACATATTCTCGAACGCGAATTATGCCGTCTATGTGTTTAAGAAGGCGGGGACTGATTTGCAGGAACGGACGCATGGTACGCGGGGGCGGTTTTAAGATGTCTGTTTGGAGCGGGGTTCTGCTTAAGGCGCTTAGAGACCCAGCTTATCGCGATATCGACCTTGATAGCATCGAGGAGGCGCGGTTCCAAGCGCAGGTCATGCAGAAAAAAATCCCCGTGCGTGAGTTCTATGCTAGGGCTTATCGGACGTTGGTCGAGTTGCGGGTGAAGTATCGCGTTGACCCCGTCGGCATGGAGGTCGAGATCGGCAGCGGCGGCGGGTTCTTTAAGTCTGTCCGGCCGCAGGCCGTCACGACGGATATCCGCCGTATCGACGGGGTTGACGAGACGCTCGACGCTTGCGATATGCATCTCAAGGATGGGTCGGTCGCCGTCATCTATTCGTTGTTCTGTATCCATCATATCCCGCGCATCAGGGATTTCTTTAAGGAAGCGCTGCGCGTACTCGAACCCGGCGGGCTCATCGTCGCTATCGATCCGTATTGGAGTCCTTTGGGCGCGCTCTTCTTCCGGTATTTTTGTTCGGAGCCGTATGCGCCGGATGCCAAGCGTTGGGAGTTCGATGGTCAAGGTCCGATGAGTTGTTCGAACCAGGCATTGAGCTATATCCTGCTTAAGCGCGATAGGGCGTTGTTCGAAGCTGAGTTCCCACGCCTGCGCGTCGTGCATCAAGAACCGCTTGCTTCTTTGGATTATCTTTGTGCCGGGGCCCTGTGGGGGCGGCAGTTCTTTCCGACATCCGTCTGCAGGCTGGCGGGGAAGCTGGAGGAACGTTCCGGGCCGCTTAAGCGTCTTGTCTCGGTATTCCATAGTTTCGTATACAGGAAGCAATGAACGGGATCGCCGCGATCAGCACATCATTGAGAGGCCGTTTGGCCGGACATCTGCCTTTCCTCGCGCTGGCGGCGTTGACGGCGTGCGTCTACCTTTGCGGTGTTTCCTGGGGCGTGCCTTCCCGCGCGCGTTCCGATTTGTTGCTCAAACCCGAACAGCGTACGGCCGATTTCTTCACGGCGCTCAAGCGTACGCGTGAGAGGCGATATCAGGATTTTCAATACGGCAACCAATTCGCAACCGTGGGTTATGAGTTCCAAGAGCACGGACAAGGCGATATTCCGTATTTCAAAAAGGAAGCCGTCGCTTATGAAGAGCTCATCCTGCATTCCTACAGCGCGTTTCTGATCAGGTCGCTGGATAGCGATGAGCAGAACCTGTTCATCTTGTTGTCGAACCTGCGGCCGCGCGGTGTCGAGTGGGTAGTGGCGCCGAGCTGGTATGGCGGATTCTATCTCTATAGTTTGGGCGCGGCGCTGGGAGCGGCCAAAGTCGCCGGGTTCATCAAGCTCGTCCCTGATATCACCTATTATTATGAGCATCCCGAGGAGATGGGGAAACTCTTCGTCGCGGGCCGCGTTTGGAGCGTCCTGGCCGCGTGGCTATGCGTCTTAGCTATCTATCTGTTCGTTAGCGAGGTCTTCGGCCGCACGGCCGCCGCCTGGGCGGCGTTCTTCTGGATCGCAAGTCCGTTGCCGCTTTCCATCGCGCATATCGCCAAACCGCATCCATTGGCATGCGCCTTATCGGTTTTGGGGTTCTTGGGTTCGGTGATGGTTTACAAGACGGGTTCGCGACGGTGGTACTTAGCCACGGGCTTGGCGTATGGTTTGGCGTTCGCGAGTTCTTATTCGGTCGTTTCCTCGGTTTGGTTGTTGCCCGTCATGCATATAGCCCGCCTTTATGGCCGCCGTGAGCTTACCTGGCGGCGCGCCGTTAATCTTGATTTAGTCCTGGCCACGCTCGTGGCCCTTGCTGCGTGGATTGCGACGTGCCCGTACGTCTATCTGCGCTTCGATGAGTGGCGATATACGCTTAAAGGCATGTCGGCTGTCGTCGAGCATCGCGGCGGCGCGTTGTCGCCGACTGTATGGCTACGCTGTTGGCGCAACACCATCCCGCCGCAGGCGGATATCGTCATCTTGGTCTTATGCGCCGTCGGGTGCCTGCGCGGCGTGGTGCGCGGTGGCGCTGTGGAACGTATCTTGGCGGGTTATCTCGCCTATCTTTTGCTCTGGTATGCGTTGACTTTCGGCAGCGAAGGGGCCAATTCGGTCTACAATGCGCGCCATTTCCTGATAGGATTCGTCCTGGTTTTCGCGTTCGCGGCGCACGGTCTGTCTGGGTTGCTGCAAGTGCGCCGATGG
>JBBTGF010000183.1:0-4975 GCA_038041525.1 Elusimicrobiota bacterium
CTTTATGGAATTATCCATCAATAGTCAGGGTGTCCCATTGCGGAAGTCAGGAAGATGATGTTCTTGACAGCCATGATAAAGCTTAAAAGGCGCGTGGGCTCGGTGTCAATAGCCTTTCTGTGTGATGAGGTTCAAGAACTCGTTGCGCGTGGCGCCGCAGGTGTCGAACCTGCCTAGATAGGTCGTGGTCACCATCTCGGAGCCGCCGGCCTTGGCTCCGCGCATCTGCAGGCAGGCATGTTGCGCCGCGATCATGACTGCTACGCCTTGGGGTGCGAGCGTGCTTTCGAGCGCTTGCGCTATCTGATCGGTGAGCTGTTCTTGCAGTTGCAGGCGCCGGGAATACATGTTGACGATGCGCGGGATCTTGGAGAGTCCGACGATGCGTTCCTGCGGCAGGTAGGCGACGTGTGCCAAGCCGCTGAAGGGCAGCATATGATGCTCACAGAGCGAATGGAAGCGTATACCCTGTACTAGCACCATGCCTTTGCGCGCGGGCGCCGGATAGATGGCGCCGTTGATTAGGGTATCCAAGTCCATCGAATAGCCGCTGGTGAGTTCCGCCAAGGCTTTGGCGAAGCGTTCGGGAGTCTTCTTGAGCCCCGGCCGTTGCGTGTCTTCCCCTATCAAGCGGATGAGTTCTCTGGCTACCTGCGGCAGCGATGCGGGCTTTTCAAGCAAGGTTTCCATGTCAGGCTTTCAACTCCTGCGGAAGGGAGAAAGAGACGTTCTCTTTCTCAAAGACCACTTCTTGCGAGAGAAAACCGTCGGCTTCGAGCATGCGGGCGGTCTCGCGCACCAGGCTCTCGGGGGCGCTGGCTCCCGCGGTCAAGCCTACGCGGGTCTTGGCGTTCCAGTCGGTTCCCCGCGCATCGGCCGCGCTGTCGATCAAGCGCGCGGGTACGCCCATGGTCTCGGCTACTTCGCAGAGACGGTTGGAGTTGGAGCTGTTTTTAGAGCCGATGACATAGAGCAGTTCGATGGCGTGGTCCTTGATGAGCCGTTTGACGGCCTCTTGGCGGTTGGTGGTGGCATAGCAGATGTCTTCTTTAGCCGGCATCTCCATCGCGGGGAAGCGTTGTTTAAGGATGGCGATGATCTTCTTGGTGTCATCGACAGAAAGCGTGGTCTGTGTCAGCGCCGCGAGTTTGTCGCTGGGCGGTCGGTAGGCCAGGGCGTCGGCTTCCGTTTCGATGATGTGGAGGCTAGCAGGAGCTTCACCTAAGACGCCCACGGCTTCTTCATGATTCTTGTGCCCGACGTAGATGACGGTGAAACCGCGCTCGATATAGCGGATGACTTCGATGTGTACCTTGGTCACCAGGGGGCAGGTGGCGTCGATGACGGTGAGTCCGCGCTTGTCCGCCGTGCGCCGGACTTCCGGTGAGATGCCGTGCGCCGAGAAGATGACGGTGGCGTTATCGGGCGCCGTGTCGATCTCATCGATGAAGCGCACGCCGCGGGCCTTATAGGTCTCTACGACCGTCTTGTTATGTACGATCTCGCGGCGCACATAGATGGGCGGTGTCAGGCGTTCCAGCGCCACATCGAGGATCTCGATGGCGCGTTCGACCCCGGCGCACCAGCCGCGCGGTGCGGCGATGAAGAGGCGCTTGTCTTGGTTCAATTCGTCAGGTACTCCAAGAGGGTGCGTACCATGGCCCCAGTGCCGCCGCTGGGTCCCATCGTAGAGTCGTTGTCCGCCCAGGCGGTGCCCGCGATATCTAAATGGACCCAGGGTTTGTTGTCGACGAATTCCTGCAGGAAGAGGCCCGCGCCGATAGTCCCGGGCGTGCCGCCTTGGAACGAGACGTTGGCGATGTCGGCCACTTTGCTCTTGTAGCGTTCCTTGTAATCTTTATCGAGCGGTAAGCGCCAGACTTTTTCCCCGGCGGCCTTAGCCGCGTTCTCGAAATCCGTGGCCACGCGGTCGTTATTGCTCATCAACCCGGTGATCTGGTCACCTAAGGCCACCAGCACCGCTCCGGTCAAAGTGGCTAAGTCGATGATGGCATCTAAGTCTTGTTTGGCGGCGAAGGCCAGGGCGTCGGCTAAGATGACGCGGCCCTCCGCGTCGGTGTTTAAGATCTCGATGGTCTTGCCATTCAAGGCTTTGACCACGTCGCCGGGTTTGTAAGCGTCGCCGCCCGGCATGTTCTCGGTCAGTGGCACGAAGCCCTGGACTTCGCAAGCAAGATTGAGTTTTTCGCAGGCTTTCAGCACCGCGAACACCGTGGCGCCGCCGGCCATGTCGAGTTTCATGGTGGTCATGCCCGTGCCCACTTTGATATTGAGGCCGCCTGAATCGAAGGTGATGCCTTTGCCGACTAAACCGATGCGTTTTTTCGGTGTGCCTGAAGGCTTGTAGACCAAGTGCACGAACGCGGGTTCGTGGTCTGACCCGCGGTTGACGCCTAGGAGCGCGTGCATGCCCATGCGTTCAAGTTCGCTTTTATTATAGACGCGGACCTTGAGTTGGCGCGTCGCGAACGTCTTGGCGAGCTTGGCTAAAGTCAGTGGGCGCTTCATGCTCGGCGGTTCGTTGACCAAGTCGCGGACCAGGTTGGCTGCTTCCCCTGCGGCCTTGCCTTTCTTCACCCCGGCTTCGATGCGGGGCAGGTCGCCGGGTTTTTCGGCTACCAGGATGACGTTTTTAAGCGTCCTGTCTTGTTTCGTCTCTTCCGTGTCGGTCTTGTGTTTGAGGTATTTATATTGCGCCAGCATCGCCGCTTCGGTGATGACTTGCGCCAAGGCTTCGGCATGGGCGGCGCGTTCCGGCCAATCGGGGATGCCGATCCAGAGTGTATCCGATTGTTTGAGCGCGGCGCGCACGGCCTTGGCCGTGGCTAAGCGCAGGTGCTTTAAATCAGCTTCTTTTTTCTTGCCGATGCCGACGATCACCAAGCGGCAGGACGGCTGTGCGTTCTCCGGGTAATGCACGAGTAATTCCCCGGGCTTGCCCTTGAAGCCCTCTTTTTGGGCCATGTTCTTCATCAGGGCTTCTTTTTTCGAGTCGAGCCAACCGATGGCGTTGATCTTGTCGTCTTCCCAGTCGAAAAGGGCGAGGGTGTCTTTTTCCCCTTTGAATTGCGAGCGTTGCATGCACGAGAACGTCAATGACATATCCGGGATCCTCCTATGGATAAAACAGTCTAAGGATTACTTGATATTCTATCAATTCGCGTCTAGAGCGGTTGCCAGTGTTCGGTCCCCATGTCATTCTGTTTCTCTGTCATTCTGAGCGTAGCGAAGAATCTATCTGGGTCACCGGAAGATCCTTCGCTTCGCTCAGGATGACACGGAAAATGCACAGGATGATAAGAAGGGCTCAGGATGATGCGGGTGGTCTGTGGTGGCAACATATAGGTTCCTCAATGACGGAAGAATTGATAGATTGAGTGGGTCGCTGTGAAAAAGATCCTGCAGAAGCACCGCAACGTGTCCTTGACCATCATCTTGGCCGCGCTGGGTTATTTCGTCGATATCTACGACCTCATCCTATTCAGCATCGTGCGCATCAAGAGCTTGCGCGATATCGGCATCCCTGACGACGCACTTTTGTCTAACGGCGTCTTGCTATTGAACATGCAGATGGGCGGCATGCTCTTAGGCGGTGTGCTCTGGGGCATCTTGGGCGACAAGAAGGGCAGGCTTTCCGTGTTGTTCGGCTCGATTGCCATGTATTCCGTGGCCAACATCGCCAATGCCTTCGTCACCGGCATCCCGGCGTACGCGTTTTGGCGGTTGGTGGCAGGCATCGGTTTGGCCGGTGAGCTCGGCGCGGGCGTCACCTTGGTCAGCGAGATCATGTCTAAAGAAACGCGGGGTTACGGTACCATGATCGTGGCCGGCGTGGGCATCTTCGGCGGCGTGGCGGCGGGGTTGATCGGTGATCAGTTCAGTTGGCGGGTGGCGTATCTAGTGGGCGGCGGCATGGGACTAGCGTTGCTTTTGCTGCGCATCGGCGTCTATGAATCAGGGATGTTCGACGCTATCAAGGATAAGAAGTTGGCGCGCGGGCGCCTAGGCATGTTGTTTAAAGACCGGGTCAACGCAGTCAAATATATCTGCGGCATCTTGATCGGCGTGCCCATCTGGTTCACTATCGGCGTACTCGTCACCTATTCCCCCGAGTTCGGCCGTGCACTGGGGATGCCGGTCTTGCCTAACCCCGCTTTCGCGTTGATGTATCTTTATCTTGGGTGCGCATTGGGTGATTTTTTGACCGGGGCGTTAAGCCAGTATTTCAAGAGCCGCAAAAAGGTGGTTTTTGGGGCGCTGACGGCGCTCGCCGCTTTGCTCACGCTATATCTGACCACACACAATGGGTCATTGCTGTACTTTTACAGCCTGTGCATCGGCCTTGGTTTTGCCATCGGCTATTGGGCGGTGTTCGTCACCATGGCTTCTGAACAGTTCGGCACCAACATCCGCGCCACGGTCACGACGACGACGCCGAATTTCGTACGCGGTTCCTTGGTGCCGATGAGCATCGCTTTCCAAGCAGCTAAGGGATACTTTGGCATCTTAGGCGGCGCAGCTTTGGTGGCCGCGCTCGCCATCGCTTTGGCGTTAGCCGCGCTCTCGCGCCTGCAAGAAACCTACGGCAAAGACCTCGACTACTGCGAAGATTGACCCATCTTTATTTTCCCGCGTTCACTTTTTGAGTTTTTTCCGTATCACTAAGTAGGGGCTTTAAGCCCACTTGCATCTATATAGTACATGGGATAACATATATGAAGGCTAAATTATTGCTGAAGTTCAAGAGGACGGACACGTTGGGGAATGTGATGGAAATCGTTGTTTGGAGCGTTCGCGGCGACACCCGATATCCAGAGGCGGTGAAGTATCGCTTGGCGTATATTCCGTATGGTCGCAGGGCGCCGGTCGTTTTATTCGATAATCATTACCCGAAGGGTCATCATAAACATGTTGATGGCAGGCAAGAGACCTATCCATACATGAGCATTGCCGG
>JBBTGF010000184.1:0-1764 GCA_038041525.1 Elusimicrobiota bacterium
GACGCGCCAGTGCGTCAGCGGCCAAGACCGCAACAGATTGATATCGGCGGAACCGAAATGCGTCGAGAGCGAAGTCACCAATGCCGATAAGGCGACCAGCGAGAACGCGGATAAGAACGCCATCTCCAAGAGTTTGTTGGTGAGCAGGTTCCCGATGATAGGGACCGCGGCCACATATGTGAGCATGCGCAGGAACCACCAATGCAAACAGCCTAAGAGCATCAGGCCGAAAAGGATGACGCCCGCGGATTTCACCGTCTCCCAGCGGTCACGCCGGATCTGCCTGATCCAGTTGATGACCGAACGGCGACGGGCGAGCAGTAAAGGCTCCATCACCTCAACGTTGCCTTAAGGAACAAGTCCTCGAGGGTGTCTGACTCGCGCAGCGTCATATCCCTGGCGCGCAAGAAATCCTTAAGCTCGGCCTGCGTGCCCATGAAGATGACTTTGCCTTGCTGGATGATACCGATGCGGTTGGCCAAGACTTCGGCGATGGAAAGCACATGAGTGGACAGGAACACGCTGGCCCCCTGGCGCGCCCTCTCTAAAATGAGGTCTTTAATGAAGCGCATGCTCTTCGGGTCAAGACCCACGAGCGGTTCATCGAGCAGCCAGACTTTCGGACCGCGCATCAGGCTTGAGATGAACACGACCTTCTGCCTCATGCCATGCGAAAAACTCTCCATCAACACCCGGCCGTCGACCGCGCCCGCCAGCTCGAAGAGCTCGATATAATGGCGCGCGCTCAATCGCCACTCTGCATCGAGCCCGTAGATGGAAGCGACGAGTTCAAGGAACTCCCAAGCCGTGAGCTTCGGGTAGATATACGGCTCATCAGGGACAAGACCGATGAGTCTTTTCGCCTCTTCTGGGTGCTGCGCTAAGTCGACGCCATTGAACGTGATCGTACCGCTATCAGGCGTCAACAACCCGCAGAGTAATTTGACGGTCGTGGTCTTGCCTGCGCCGTTAGGACCCAAGAACGCGAAGATCTCGCCATCGGCGATCTCAAGGTCGAGGTTTTCCAGTGCGTCGACCTGCCCGTAACTCTTCGAAAGTCCCTTGATACTGATCATATACCTAGATCAATGCCACGCCGGCCAATCCCGGCCATTTGCCGCGCCGGGCGACCGAGCCGATAAGATAAACCGGACCGGGTATCGCATGGCACAGCCGCCGACAGACCTTAGGGTCGACCGCCAAGACAAAACCGATACCCATGTTGAGCACGCCGGTCATCTGCTGGAAATCCAAACGGGCGCGCTGCTGTATCAGCGAAAAGACTTCTGGGACCGGCCACGAACCGACATGCACGACTGCGGCGAAATCCGCGCCAAGCGCTCTGGGCAGCTTCTCCTGGAAACCGCCGCCGGTGATATGCGCCATGGCATGCACGCCGCGCGCGCACACGGCGTCGCGGAAGAGTATTTTAAGCTGCGGATGATACAACGCAGTCGGCGCCAATATCTCCTTGACGGATCCGGCGATCTCTTTAGGCGTCAACGCCTTACGGATGAGCGAGAATCCGTTGGCATGCGGACCCGAGGAAGGCAATCCCACGAGGATATCCCCCTCGCGCACCGCTTTAGGTCCCAGATGCCGCAGAGACTTCGGCACAGTGCCAACGGCAAAGCCGGCAAGCTCGAAGAGGTCGCGGCTAGCCAGCATGCCCGGCAATTCCGCGGTCTCGCCGCCGATCAGACGGCCGCCGACTGCGTCTAAAGCCGCGTTGATACCCGACAGCACGTCGCTAAAGACCTTCTT
>JBBTGF010000185.1:0-2160 GCA_038041525.1 Elusimicrobiota bacterium
ATGATCTGACGCTTGATGTCTTTGACACGCGCGCCGCCGGATATCTCGATATTGTCCGCGTAAAAACTCACCTTCAGGCCCCGCCCGACACAGAAATGCTCCAAGCGCTTGACCATGGGGGCCATGATGACGTTGGCGATGTCGTTACTCGTTGAAAAACCCAGAGGCAGCCGCTGTTTCCAAGTCGTCAACTGGGTCAACCATTGCGCGACCAAGGGGCTTGCACCCAGCGACTCGTACATGAGTGTGATACGCCCAGAAAATATCGATGGGAAGCAATCCTTGATGTCAAAGCGTGCGATATAGGCGGCCCCAACGTGATTGCGACTATGCGTCACCGTCGAACGCCCGCGGCGATAACCATGCATAGACGACGGCACGGATACCTTAGACAGAATCTTACGCTGCAACATACGGTGTATCGCTTCCAAACGAGTATCGGAAGCTGTCGCCATCTGGCGCTTCTTGCCCTGTTTGTCCTTAAGATAGAAGGTGCGCACGTACGCATCCATGCCATGCACGATGTTCAAGAAGTCCTTAGGGATGATGCCCAGGATGCCAGTCAGACTTCCGATGTCTTTAAGTTCACGCTTGAACGCCGCGATCCGGACCTGCGACATGATGCCTCCTTATCCGCCTAGACCTCGCCTCGACACTGTCGATGAGTTCGATAAGCTCATGCAAGCGTGCAACGACCTGCTTGCGGTGTGTCTTCTCTTCAGAATCAGCGGACATAGCCAAGAACACGCCTGCCGGCACGCGCATGGCTTTAGCGGTCTTACGCAACAACGCCAGACTTGGCTCACGCGAACCATACTCCAACAGAGAAAGGTAGCTCTGCGTGATACCCAAGTCCTTCGCCAACTCACCCTGCTTGATGCCGGAATTGATCCGGATGAGCTTGATGACCTTGCCTATCTGCATCCCTTATCCTCCATAAATCTATAGATAGCCCGGCGGTTTTCCCGACGGGACTATCCATCAACCCCCGGCGTCCAAGAAACTCGCTGTTCTTATGACTGCGATAAGAAGATCTTCCGCTGCGGCTTAAGACCGCTCTGCTGTACTTTATTGTCTTTGTCTGGTTTCATCCCGTTTGACTCACAAGGGCTCCGGGCTTCTATAGATGACCACAACCCCACACGCCACGCCACCTAGACCTGACGACGCGGAGCTGCGTTTTTTTTATTACCGATAAGCAGTTTGACTAGCGCAAGGACCTCCCCATGCTTTTCCGGTGATTGTCAAAGAGCCCGATGGCGAAGCGCCATCATGGATAGCTTAACTGAAAAATATCAGTTCGTCAAGTTTATTTACTTAAAGTAATGTTTTCGAATAAAATTGATTCTAAATAATATTCAGTCATGTGAGTTTATTCAGGTAGCGCTGGCCTTGTCATTCTGAGCGTCAGCGAAGAATCTATAGAGAACGCCGACAGATCCTTCGCTTCGCTCAGGATGACAAGAAAGACTCAGAATGACAGCGAGGGTACCGTCGGGATTATTTTTTAGAGAGAACGCCCTTGATCAATGTCTTGATCTCGGTCATGCTGAAAGGCTTAGGGATGACACCGGCGGCCCCGGCGAATTCCATAATCTTGCTTTCTTTAAAGGTATCGCGGCTGGTGATAAAATAAATGATCGGCTTTTTCTTTAAAGTCTTGTCGTTGGTGATCTCCCGAGCCACATGATAGCCGTCGGGTGCGGGTATCATCACATCCAACAGTATCAAATCGGGCAAAAATTCGAATGTCTTTCGCAAGACCTCGCTACCTTGACTGGCGCTCTCAACGACGTAACCCTCTTGACTAAGCGCCTGGGTAAGTAGTCTTACAATATCGATATCGTCATCGACGACCAGTATCTTTTTATTCGAGGCTACGGCGTCTACACTTGTCATAGTGCTTTGACTCAACGAGATAATACTATATGAAAATACTGGTGGCCCCAACGGGATTCGAACCCGTGACCTTTGCCTTGAGAGGGCAACGTCCTAGACCGCTAGACGATGGGGCCGATTGTGATACTAACCTTACTATTATAACTTTCCATACCTGCCCCAAGGTGCGCTAGAAAAGTCCCCATTTAAACTTTACACTACAAATCGAGCATTTTCTAATCCAAGAATGAGCCTGAAAGCTCCCGATGGAGCGTCCTCGTA
>JBBTGF010000186.1:0-3597 GCA_038041525.1 Elusimicrobiota bacterium
GCATTTGCGTTCGCCGAACAGAAGAAAGCAAAGCAAGATTTGTTGGTCCAGCTCGACCCATTCCATGCCGAGTGGAACAAAGTGATGGCCGCTAGAGACATCGTGGTCAATCATGGTTTATTTGTTTTCGATCATGAGCAAACTCCTCAAAACAAAGGGAATGTTTATCGCGTCAGCGATGATCCGGGTGAAGATCTGGTTTTGCGCCAAGCCGTGACTTATTTAGCGAATTTTCTTAAGTCCAATCCTGTGAATCATCGCAGCGCTGCATTGGTTCATGATGGGAAATTTCGAAAGGCAATCAAAGAGCTTGTCCAAAGTCATCCCAGCGACGAAGATATCAGCGCTCTTACGGGTCTGATGCGTGAATATCGCCCAGTGGGTTG
Organism: Elusimicrobiota bacterium; assembly: GCA_038041525.1. Lineage (GTDB taxonomy): Bacteria > Elusimicrobiota > Elusimicrobia > JACQPE01 > JACQPE01 > JBBTGF01. The sequence continues at coordinate 387 of JBBTGF010000186.1, forward strand.
GCCCATTGCGTTCGCGGTTTTTTGCGGTGTCTTGTTCTCTGGTTATTTCGCCATCCAACGCAGTCTTACGCCTTGGCCGGAGTTGTTCGCTTGGGCGCCGTTGGCGTTTGTCGCGCAATTGGCGTCTGTGACGGTTATCCCGTATGGCTTAGCCAGGCTTATCTATCACTATGAGCTCAAGAACGTGGGGATCGATGCCGCTATCCAAGGCAAAGAGATGGAAGGCGAGAAGTTGCAGCGTATCGATAATATCTATGGCGTCAAACCCGCGCCGCGCGGCGCTAGAGCCGCTAGCTTGGTTATGAATTTCGAAAGCGCCGGCGTGATTCTGGATAATGTGTTAAGGAAATTCCGCCCCAAGGTGCGCGTTGAGGAGCCGAAAACGCGGGTGGACCCCTCTGTCATTCCCAGCGACAGCGAAGAATCAATAGATGAGTCCCAAGTAGAACCGCAGCGGCTTACCGCGACGGCCAAGAAACCGGGCCCTGGATCGGCGTTCAGATTATCCGGCGGCAGCTTGAGTGAGGGGGAACACTTACTCGTCAACCGTGTCGTCGAAGTGGCGTTCGTTGCGCCTTGGGGCGGGACAAACCCATTGGCTTTAGAACACTCTGAATACGGTTTTTACGATCCAGAAGGCGATTATGCGCGCGCCGGCATTAAAGTCTATGTCATCGATGAACGTATAGATATCTCTCGGATCGGGTTTATGGACCGCAACGGCTTGGCTGACTTAGTGGCGCATGCCGGGCGTACCCGCAGACAAGCGTACTATTTCAAACATCACAAGTTCGTGTTGGATGCTTTGACCCCTAAGGATCGCGCGCGTCTGGCGCGCCATGAGATCGCGCATATCGAGAACCCGGATAAATCTGAAGATGAGGTCGAAGCCTTGGAGCCGGTCGCGGATTTGGCGCGCAAAGCCTTGGATCGTTTAGCGCGCTTGACGCCGCGCGCGTCGGAGGACACGAATTATAGCGTAGGTCAGTTGCTCAAAGAGGTCGCGCTTAAGGATCCGAGGTTCGCGCCTAGGGCCGTGCGTTCGCTTGTACGCTCGGTGCGTTCTGACAAATTGGTAGGTTTTCGTGCGTTGGTCAGTTTAAGGGAGATTGCCGAGCGTTATCCTGAGATATTGGGTCGCAGAATCGTTGATTTCTACTTGTCGCGCCTAGTCGACCCTGCAGCTGGCTGGAAGGAGAAGGCTCTTGGTAATTTGACGGTTCTGGCGGGCAAAGATGCCGGAGTGCGTCAGCACATCAATCGCCGGGTGATGGCCGCCTTGCGCTATTCGTTCTATGGCGAGAATATGATCTTTTATGCTGTGGCCGAGAAGCTTGTTGACGCCGGGCGAGCCGACACCACTGCGCTGCTGCGCGCTTTAGCTTATCGTTGGCTGCGCGCGCAGGGCGATGAGGCGACTGTCATCTTGCATCTTTACAGGAACATGTTCCGTAAAGGCGTCATGGCGGCGCCCCAGCAGCAAGCCAAGCTGCCGGCTACAGTCAAGGCGTTGTTCGGTTCCGAAATGGTTGATTTCAAAGCTCTCGATGCCGCGCTTAAAAAGCATCCGGCGGACCATCAGCGTCTTAAGTCCTGGACAGCTTCGGCTATCAAGGGTTTGGAAGCGGACGTGGTGGTAAATGACCAGGAGAGGGAGAGTGTGGTAGCTAAGTGGATGGGGGAGGTCATGGAATCTTCGGAAAAATGGCCGGATATAGCCCGTATCCTCAAAGAGGAGGCATGGGCGAAGCACAGGCCGACTTTCTGGAGGATGGTGACGGGCTCTCTGGGTTCTGGTGTCATCGGACCCATAGCCTCCTTGCGCCGGGTTCCGGGTAAGACCCTGTGGTACAAAGATAGCCGACAGGTCCTGAAGGAGAAGATGCCTACTTTAGCTGCGATCTTGGCCGATGCCAATAAGACCGGCCGGTTCATCTATGCGCTGTCTTTGTTGCGTTTGTCGCATCCTTTCGATATGGCCAATGCCAATATCCTGCCTCCTATCGAATGGGCGAAGAAGAACGACGCTGTCTTTGCGTTCAATGAGTTGCGCATCGTGCCGGTCAGCGAAAGCTTTCGCCGTCATATCATCTACGTTGACGACCCAGAAAGCCCTTTGGGTTATTATGCTGTGGAGGTAAAGATTCCCGGCGAGAACAGTAACCGTAAGGACGTGGGACCTGAGCATTTCACCATTGCCAAGGCGATGTGGGATGAGGATCCTGAGGACCCGGGCGTGGTCAAGCCTGTGCATTACGCGCAGTTTTATGGCGAGGTCATGATCTACAATCAGAAGCAGGTCTACCGCGATGACGACCCTTTGGGTATTGCGGTCTTTGGATATCAAGATGGTAAGCGTTTACGCAACGCACTTCTGCATAAAGAAGAGCTGGTGCAGAGGAATTTTAGTTCTTTGGCAGCCATGCAGAGCAGTCTGTTGCTCGATGCGTTCTGCTCGATCTTTAAATTCCATCGTTTAGGTTGGCGGGCGTCGCGCGGTACGCAGACGGACATGCACGATGAGAATTTTCGTATGTTGGTCGACGGACGCGTCGTCTCTGCGGCGGATTTCGGCATGGTCAAGCGCGACCCGCGTGATCAGCGTTTGCGGGTGAAGGAAACCTTGTCATTCTTAGGCTTGAATGCGGATAGTGAGGGTAAAGAGGCCATTATGCTTGTTGCCCTCGAGCGTCTGTTCAAACCCGGGATGGATGTCTTGGCTATTGCGAAGTTATTTACAGATCTTATGGCCGAACTGGGGTTGGTTCACAAGGAATCGGCCGATCAGCAGCCAGCGCAATCGACAACTTTAGTCCTAAACAACCATTCACCGTAAGACCCTTGCGTTTAAGCGGCGGTTACGGCAAGCTAGCAATATCATGCGACAGGCTATCTGGTTTTTTCCTATCGCAGTCGTCTTGTCCTTTTGTTCCGTGGCTCCAGGCGTCGCGCAGCAGAAGTTCTGGACTGTCACCGAGTATTTGAATGCGTATACGCAGGCGCATCACGCCACGGAGAAGATCGTGCCTACGCATGCGGTCTATGGGGCGGCCGTCGATTGGAAACCGGTACGCCCCATCGACGCGCAACATCAACTTGTGGTGAGTTTAAACGCGTTATCCGAGCAGGGAAACCTGCCGTTGCTGAAAGCCAATGAGTTTCATTTGAGCCCCAAGCAGGCAGGGTTGCTTATCGAGGGATTGTCGGCGCG
>JBBTGF010000187.1:0-2242 GCA_038041525.1 Elusimicrobiota bacterium
CCTTGGGCTTTATACCTGCGGCTCGCCGCCACGCGGAAGCTGGCGACCGCCCTGCCGCTGGCTATATAACGGACTTCGGGATCACGGGTCAAACGTCCAGCAAGCATGACAAAATTGATATCCGGGACTCTTAGATTAGCCAAAAGGCACCCCCTGTGAAATTCCGGTGATTACGACAGTCTGATCGTCAGCGAGCGCATGACTTGCGGCTCAAGCTTAAGATCGCGTTCAAAACCTACCATCTCGGAAGTCGGCATCTCCAACTGCAAGCAGACGTAGCTGCCTTCTTTCTTCTTATTGACAGGATAAGCCAGGCGCCTGCGTCCGAGCTTTTCTTCCTTGACGATCTTTGCTTTATAGCCGGCAGCAAGCTTGCTCACACGGCTGACGTATTTGCCTACTTCTTCTTCACTTAAAGAAGGGTCGACAAGCAATAGGGTCTCATATGTTGCCATAGTGTTTTTATTATACCTTATTCAACCTTTCGACGATGGCGTCGAGCAAGCGCTTGCGCCCGTCACCTGAATGCGCGGAGATCAGTAAGACCGGTGTCTTCTTCATCGTCTTCTTGATCTTATTGAAAGTCTTGTCTGCGATATCGCCTAAATCCGCTTTGGTCACACAGATCAGCCGCGGTTTCTTACTCATCCCCTTGCCCCATGAAGCGATCTCACGTTGCACGATGCGCAGCGCCTTATTGGGAGCGTCGGCTGCGCCGAGCTCAGGCTCGATAAGATGGACCAGGACCCTGGTCCGCTCCAGATGCCGCAGAAAATCATGTCCAAGCCCTTTGCCCGCGGCGGCCCCTTCGATGAGTCCGGGGACATCGGCGATAGTGAAACTGATGCGCTTCCAACTGCAAATGCCGAGATTCGGGGTCAAAGTGGTGAAAGGATATGCGGCGATCTTAGGCTTAGCCCGCGTGATGACCGAGAGTAGGGTCGATTTGCCGGCATTCGGCAATCCGACAAGTCCGACATCAGCTAAAAGTCTTAGCTCAAGGATCAGCGTCCGCAGTTCTCCCTTGAAACCTTCTTCGGCTTTTTTCGGAGCACGGTTGAAGTTACCCTTGAATGCAGTGTTACCCCTACCACCACGTCCACCTTTGGCCACCGGGAACATCTCCCCGTCTTTAGTCACTTCTCCTAAAGGTTTAGTCGTACCGTCCTCGCGTAACTCAAAAACCTGGGTACCCAGCGGCACGATCGCATACGTATCCTTACCCGATACGCCGTACATGTTCTTGCCTTTCCCGTTCTCGCCACTCTCGGCTTTAAGATGCGGGCGCAATGAGACGTCGTAAAGCGTGTTGACGCCTTTCGATCCGCGTAGCCAGACACTGCCGCCGCGTCCGCCATCCCCGCCGTTGGGACCACCCCACGGGATGTACTTCTCGCGCCGAAAACTCACACAGCCATTGCCACCATTACCGGCAATGGCATAGACCTTGACTTTATCGATGAAAGGCATGGGAAAACAGGTTTGCGACAGTACCGACTACCGGACCTACGGACGCATCAATCAGTCTTCCGCGGTACTGACGCCTCTGGCGTCAGACAGCGCACTTTTGCTTCTGGGAAAAGTGTTGAGGGACTATCGATACCGTGCGGCGGCCATTGCGTCCATGGCCGAATTTAACGACGCCGTCAGCTAGCGCAAAAAGCGTGTGATCACGGCTTAAGCCGACATTCTTACCGGGAAAATATGTGGTGCCCTTCTGCCGTATCAAGACACTGCCCGTGGTGACAGTCTGACTGCCCCAGGCTTTGATGCCGAGCATCTGACCGCCCGAATCACGACCATTGGCGACACAACCGGGACTTCTTCGTCTAGCCATCAGACTTTGATCTCCTTGACCAGTAATTCCGTCAGATCGGCACGGAAACCCGTGCTCTTCTGGTAAGCTTTCTTCGAGCGCTTCTTGAAAACCACGACCCGCGGACCACGCGGCTGGCCCACGATCTCAAAAACCACTTTAGCGCCGACGACGTGAGGTTTGCCGATCTTCGGCTGACCGTCCTCATCGGTGCTGACCCATAGGACTTTGTCCCAGACGACCTCTTTACCGACATCACCGACCATGCGGTCGACCAATATCCTCTTGCCGACAGAGGCCTCGAATTGCTTGGAACCGAACGAAACGATTGCTTTTGCCATGGTAATTTGATTATAACATTATTCTGGATATCAGAATTGTCCAACGCAAGATGAGCCTGAAAAATATACTGTTTCCAACGCAAGA
>JBBTGF010000188.1:0-3190 GCA_038041525.1 Elusimicrobiota bacterium
GTTCCAAGGGACCTGGTATTGGCGCGCACGCGCGGCTGATGTCAGCGGGTTTTATGGCGAGTGGTCCAACATATTCAGTCTGCATGTGGATACGACCACGCCTCCTGGCGCCGTGGTTTTGAGTTCGGCCGCGATGGGTCCAGGCAATGGTGAGATAACTTTACAATGGGTGTTTCCTGGGGATGACAAGGGCGCGGTGGCCGGCGGCGCCTATCTTATCCGTTATGGCGCTAGCCCGATAACCGGCGAAGCCGCTTGGCAAGCGGCTCCCGGGCAATCGCAAGGACTCTTGTATGCGACGTCTGGTCAGGTCATGACTAATGTCATCGATGCTTTAAGCGAGGCGACGACGTATTATTTCGCCATCAAGACGCGTGATGAACTTGGTAATGAATCGGCGTTATCGTTGACGAGCCCTGTGGCGATGACCAACGCCTCGCCCACGGTGACGCTCGTCTATCCCGATGGCGGCGAAACGCTTAGCGGGACGATCGCGTTACGCTGGAGCGCGATGGACGCCAATCCCGGCGATGGATTGAACGTCGAGTTGCGGCTGTCGACTTCCAGTGGCGTGTCCTACGATACGCTCATCACCAGTACCTTAGCGCGTGGGAGTACGTATTACTCATGGGATTCGTTCCAAGTCCCCAATGCCGGCACGTACAGGGTCCGGGTGAGGGTCGTCGACGACCGTGGGCTCATCGCCGAAGACGTCAGCGCTTCGGATTTTTCCACGGACAATGTCAATATGGCGCCAGTCGTGACTTTCCTGCAACAGCCGGCGACCGCAGAGCGGATAGAGACGGATATCATCTTGCGTTGGAGCGTCAGTGACGTCAACGTCAATGATACGCATACCTTCGATCTATTGCTTTCAGACAATGGCGGCTTGAGTTATCCGTACACGCTGCAGACGGGCTTAGTCTTAAGTAGCGCCGTCATCGCGACGAGTCAGTTCAAGTCCCTCTATGGATTAGGGGATTTCTCGACTTACCGGATCAAAGTCTTAGCGCATGATTCCGGGAGTCCGAGCTTGATCGCCGCGGTCGAAACATCCATATTCGAGGCGGTGACGGGTTCCGGCAACCAGTTGCAACTGCTACGACCCAAAGAGGATAGTTATCCATCGTATTTTGATTTCTCCTTCGCATGGACCGCGCCGTCGGATATGACCGCTCCGGTCGTCTATACGCTGTATCATTCGACGGTCGCGTCGTTGGCGCCAGCGATCACGGTTTCCGGCTTGACCCAGGTCGCGTATAGCGCTGATGCGTCGTTGTTCGTCGACCCATCGTCTCGATGGTGGAAGGTCGAGGCGACCGACGCCGCTGGCCGCAAAAGGATAAGCCCCGTGCATGCGTTCTCGATCTCGCCGAATCGGGCCAGGAGCGTTTCCGGAGACGTCGATGTGACAGTTGTTTCGGGCATGCCTGTGGGGGGCTATTTGGCATTGCAAGACGCGCGCGGGAGCCATGCGGCGGGCATCGCCTTGGCTGACTTAGATACCGTCGCTGACCCCATGCTAGCTGGTCTCTCGTTTGTGCCATGGCAGGTCTTAGTCAAGGACGCGGCGGGCGCTATGCTCGACGCGTCCTTGGTTCGAGCCGTCGTGAAGTTTGTCTACGCGGACGCCGACGGCGACGGGGTGATCGACGCTACCATGGTCACTCCCGAGAAGCTCAAGATCGTCAAGCTCGACGAGGCGTCGAACCGTTGGCGCCCTGTCGGCTCTGCGATGCGAGTCGATAGGTCTTCTAAGACCGTCGCCGTCGACGTCGACGGTTTCTCCGTATTTACGGCCATGGCGTCCCCGTCAGCGGCTTCGATGTTGAGCGGGGTGACTAATTTCCCTAATCCGTTCGCCGCGGGTCGGCAGTCGACGCGTGTGCGCTATGTGCTTACGCAAGACGCTGACGTGAACATCCGTATCTATACCCAGTGGGGGGACCTTGTCAGGGAACTCAAATACGCGGCCGGTGGGCAGGGTGGTCAGGGCGCCTCGGGTGGCTTGAGCAATGAAGTCACCTGGGACGGGGCCAACGGCGCCGGGCGCACCGTGGGCAACGGCATGTACGTCATGCAGCTTGAAGCGCTCTGGTCCGGGGGGCAGGCAGAAGCGTCGCGCTTGGTCGGGGTGCTCAAATGAGAGGGTTCCCAGCCCTGTCCATGACGTTTATGATTCTCATGCTGCCTCCCTATGCGCGCGCTTTTTATCGTCCGAGCATGATGCAGCGGGCGGGCGCGCCTGGGGAATGGGTATCTTCGGCCTTCGCCGGCGTGCGTGATGCCGGCATGGGTAACGCTTCCGTGGGTTTAGGCGGCGCGGCGTCCGTGTTCAGTAATCCCGCGGGACTCGGCAGCGGGCAATTAGGCGAGATGAACATCAATTTTGCCCCGCTGCTAGAGGGGGGCGACTATCAGTCGGTGTCGCTATCGCACCCTCTTTCGCCGCGGCATTATCTGGGTTTCGGTATGGCGGCGTACTCATCCGGTGAAGCGGAGATGACCGATGAGATCGGACAGAGTCGTGGTAGTTTCAGCGAGCAGGATATGCTCGGGGTCGTGGGTTACGGTTATCGTGGCCCGGACGCTTTCGATGTCGGCGTCAACGCCAAGTTCTTGCGTCAGTCGTTGGCGCAGTATTCGGGCGCGGCTTACGGTCTCGATCTCGGCATCAGATTGCGCACGGTCTCGGGGGCGCTGACTTGGGCCGCGTTGTGCCAGAATTTGTTGCAGCCGAACTTGACGCTCGACCGTGATAGTGAGACGTATCCAAGGCTCTTGCGTTTCGGCCCCACTTGGGAGCTGAAGTCGCAGGGAAGACATTTCATCGCGGCGCTGGAAGCGACGTGGGACCCGGCGGATAGCGGGGGCCTTTGGCGCCGCGGTCTTGGCGTCGAGGTCAAACCGTTTTCGAGCAGGCCCACATTGATGCTGCGCGCGGGCGCAGACCAGAAGCAGATGAGCGTAGGCTTCGGGATAAACAATGGCATCTTCACGTTCGATTACGCGGCGGCGCTCCATGAGCTGGGGGTCTTGCATCGTTTTGGCATAACGCTGTCTTATGGTTACATCGCGCCTTTGGCGCAGCGTAAGCTCGAGGCCGCCTGGCGGCGTCTGCAAGAACAGAAGACCACGGCGCAGGATCTCGCGGCAAGTCGTGGCGCGCGCAAGGATGAGCCGCCGGTCA
>JBBTGF010000188.1:3200-10563 GCA_038041525.1 Elusimicrobiota bacterium
GAGTGCGACGCTCGCTTCCGGATTGGTGATGCCTGCCGATAACAAACAGAAGGATATCTTCATCCAAGAGGCGTTGATGTATTATGCTTCAGGCAGGTACGAGACTGCGGCGCAGAAGGCGAAGTCCGTTTTGTTGCTCGATAAGGGCAACGTCAACATGCAGATGTTGATGTTGATGTCGGAAGCGCAGATCGCTTTGACCCAGAAGGATTATGTGAGCGCGCAGAAGTTGCTTGAAGAAGCGGTCATCGTCGATCCTGACAATATAGAGGCTGTCAAGCTTTATCGTCGCATCACGGATCTGCTCGAACTTGACCAGGGGGGAGATGCCCATGAGAAAAAACAATAGCTGCTTCGCGCTGGTCCTGGGCGTTCTGCTGTCTTTGGCCATGACAGCGCGCAGTGACGGGCTCTACGACAGCGGCGTACAGTCTTATCTTAAAAAAGATTTTGGCAAGTCGATGGATTTGCTTGAACGGGCCATCGTTTCCGGAGATCAGACCGCTAAATCGAGCAAGCTGCTTAAAAAGGTCTATTGGGAAGCGATCGACACTAGACGTTTCGCGGGTGATTCGCAAGAGGCTTATGAGCTGGCGGTGCGTGCCGCAGCGCGTTTTCCCGCCGAGGCGCAGTTTGCGGTCGTCAGGGATGAACTCATGGCGTCGGCTCCCGCGAAGGTTGTCGCGACCGCACACGTGCAGCGGGTCGCACCGACTCCGGTTGAAGCGCGCAGCAAGCGCAGTACCCAAGAGAAGCTTAGACAGGCTCCTGTCCCTGCAGTCAGGCCGCAGGTGCGCTCTGTCGTGCCCGCGCCGCCGCTTGTGGTGGCAGCGCCGCCCGTAGACCCTGCGCAATCCGTAGCGCGCGAGGCGGCGCAAGCCAGCGGTGTCGGCGTTTGGGTCTATTTTGCCGCGGGCGCCGCAGCGTTGACGTTCTTGTTGCAGTTGGTGTTTTATTCGCAAGCCAAGGGTCATTGGAAGACGCAGGTGGAGTCGCAGCAGTCGCTACTGGGCGATCAGATGAAGTTGATCGAAGAGCGTTTCCGCAAGGAGGAGCAACAGAGATTGCAATTAGTGCGTGAAAGCGAGGCTAAGGACAGGGAGTTGCGTTTCAAAGAACAGGAGATCGAGCGCTTGAAGAAGCGCCTGGCTGATGGCGAGGTGCGTAAAGCGCCCATTGCGCCGGAACCCTCGCGCCGGGAGCAAGTCATCGAATATCATGGCAGCAAGATCAAAGATATCCTGATCGCGATGACGGGTGAAGCAAAAGAAAATTCCTGGCAGCGGGTCGTGGCCCAGATCTTGGAGTTGAACGCCTCGGTCGGCGAAGCGGCCGTGCCGTTCTTTAAAGAGATGGCGGCGGATGCCAATCCATCGTTGCGCGCGGGCATGGTCCGTGCGCTGCGCGAGCTGGCGACCCCGGCGGCTTTTGAGATACTATACGGCATGCGCGAGGATGTCGATATCGAGGTCAAGCGTGAGGTGATGAAGGCGTTCAAGAGTCTGTTGATGAGCGACCCGCCGCCTGCGGCTTTAGACGAGGTCACGAAGAAGAAGATATCGGATTACTTCGCCGACGAGCTCACGAAAGCCCAGTGGGTGGTGTGAGTTCCTGTCATCCTGAGCGAAGCGAAGGATCTATCGGGATATCCAAGAGATTCTTCGCTAACGCTCAGAATGACAGAAGATCAGACTCTTGATTCGCGTATGCCATAATCTCCCCATGCAGCGTGATTTTTGGGCCACTACCTGGCAGGCGTTGCGCCGCGCGTGCATCACCGATGGGCTCATCAAGCCGCGTGACAGAGTCCTGGTCATGGTTTCAGGAGGCCCAGATTCTACCGCTTTGGCGCATTGGTGCAAGTTGCTGTCGCCGCGGATAGGCTTTGCTTGGGCGATCGTTTATTTCGACCATGCTTTGAGGCCCGGATCGCATAAAGATGGCGATCGGGTGGAGCGTCTAGCGGTAAAACTCGGTGTGCGCTGTTTCAGGGATAAACTTGCAACCCGGCGGATGGCCCGGCAGCGCAAAGGCGGCCTTGAGGACGCGGGCAGGGTCTTGCGTTATTCCCATGGCGCAAAACTTGCGCGCGCGCATGGTTTCAATAAGGTCGCGACCGCGCATACCTTGAGCGACCAGGCGGAGACCGTCATTCTCAATCTTCTGAGGGGCGGCTCGTTGCGCAGTCTAGCCGCCATGAGCGCTTGCAGGCGCATCGTCAAGGGCAGTCGTATCAAGCTCATCCGGCCGATGCTGGGCATCACGCGTGAACAGGTGGCCGGATTCTTGCGCGCGAACAAGATCGGGTCGTTGCATGACCCCATGAACGATGACCCAAGATATTTGCGGGTCAGGATACGCCACGAGGTGCTGCCCTTGCTGCGCAGCCTGCATCCTAGGGCTCTGCAACATATCGCTGGAATTAGCGCCCAAATATCGCTAAAATAGACAGTCACTATGCCTAGTATCATCAAATCGCGCAAGAGCAGCAGAAGGCATGACGCGCTTGAGAGCGTGATGTATTCCGAGTCGCAGATCGCGTTGCGCGTCAAGGCGCTCGCCCGCCAGATCGAGAGAGACCATAAAGAAGGGGTCGTCATCATCGGCGTGCTTAAAGGCAGTTTTATGTTCATCGCCGACCTTCTGCGTGAACTCAAAGTGTCGGTGCAGCTTGATTTCATGAGCCTGTCTTCTTATGTCGGTGACAAATCTTCCGAGATCGTGCGGCTTAATTTCGACATTAGATCCGACATCAAAGGCAAACGAGTGTTGCTTATCGACGACATCGTCGACACCGGTTTCTCCTTGGCTTTCGCGCGCAAGCACCTGCTCAGCAAAGAGCCGGCGCATCTCGACGTCGGCGTGCTGCTCGATAAGCCGGCACGCAGGAAGGTCTTCGTGCCCGTGCGTTATGTGGGTTTTACCATCCCCGACGCGTTCGTCGTGGGTTATGGTTTGGATTACAACGAGCGTTACCGTGAGTTGCCTTTTATCGGCGTCATGGATGGGACAAAGATAGGACCATAATGAAAATGGACAATAAGACCATACGCCAATTATTGCTCTGGCTCTTCGCCTTCGGGCTCGCTTTCTTCGTGGTGCAGGCGTTCCAGGGTATGCCCGCGCGCGAGACCATCAGCTATTCGGAATTCAAGAAACTACTGGCCGAACGCAAGATCGAGAGCGTGGTGATGCGTCGCGACGCCATCAACGGCACGATCAAACAGGAGAACGGGCCCGTCAAGCATTTCCGTACCGTGGCAGTCCCTGACCCCAATCTTGTCGATACGCTGGAGGCCGCCAATCTTAAGAGTTTCGAGGGTGAGGCCGAGAAGGGCTGGGTCTCGACCCTGCTGCTTAATTTCGGTTGGATCATCCTTTTCTTCGGCGTTTGGTGGTTCTTGATCGCCAGGCAAATGCAGATGGGCGGCCGCCAGGCGATGTCGTTTGGCAAGAGCCGCGCGAAATTAGCCGTCAAGCAGAAGGACAAGGTCACCTTCGGCATGGTGGCCGGCTGCGATGAAGCCAAAGAAGAGCTCGAAGAGATCATCGCCTTCCTTAAAGACCCGAAGAAGTTCCAGCGCCTGGGTGGCAAGATCCCTAGGGGTGTCCTGCTTTATGGTCCGCCGGGTTGCGGCAAGACCTTGCTCGCCAAGGCGGTCGCGGGAGAGGCCGATGTGCCGTTCTTCACCGCTTCCGGTAGTGAGTTTGTCGAGATGTTCGTGGGCGTGGGCGCGGCGCGTGTGCGGGACCTTTTTGAGCAGGCCAAGAAAAGCGCGCCTGCCGTTATCTTTGTCGATGAACTCGATGCTGTGGGCCGTCATCGCTTCGCGGGCATTGGCGGCGGTCACGATGAGCGTGAGCAGACTTTGAACCAGTTATTAGTGGAACTTGACGGTTTTGATACCAAAGAGGGTTTGGTCTTGATCGCGGCTACCAACAGGCCGGACGTGCTCGATCCGGCGTTGCTGCGCCCTGGACGTTTTGATCGACATGTCCAAGTCCCGGTCCCGGACCTTAAAGGACGCGAGGAGATATTGCGCGTCCATGCTAAAAAGGTCAAGATCGGCGGAGAAGTCGATTTCAATCTCATCGCTAAAAGGGCGCCTGGTTTCGTCGGTTCCGACCTTGCCAATGTGGTCAATGAAGCGGCGCTGCTGGCTGCGCGTCGCGACAAGCAAGCCGTGGAGATGACCGATATGGAAGAGGCTATCGAGCGGGTGATGGCCGGACCCCAGCGTAAATCGCGCATGATCTCCGAGAAAGAAAAAAGGGTCATCGCCTATCATGAGGCGGGGCACACCTTGGTCGCCAAGAGCTTGAGTGCGACAGACCCGGTGCACAAGGTCTCGATCATCCCGAGAGGACAGGCATTGGGGTACACCTTACAATTGCCGATAGAGGACAGATATCTGACGGGACGCAAAGAATTGATGAACAAGTTGGCTATCCTTTTGGGCGGGCGCTGCGCCGAGGAACTCATCTTCGACGATATCACCACTGGCGCGCAGGATGATTTGATGAAGGCGACCGCGTACGCGCAGAAGATGATCACCGAGTTCGGCATGAGCGAGGCGATGGGGCCGGTCACCTACAGGAAAAAAGATGACGAGGTCTTCTTGGGCAGGGACCTGACGCGTTCGCATCAATATTCCGACCATACGGCGCAACGTATCGATGACGAGGTGCGCAAGATGATCGATGACGCCCGTGAACGGGCGAAAGCGGCTTTGATCAAAGGCCGCAAGGCTTTAGACGAGATCGCTACGACATTGATCGAGAAAGAGATGTTGAACGGCGAACAGATCGAAGAGATCATCAAGCGGACGGCCCCGCTGCTCTTGCCGCAGAGCGCTTGATCCGCGTTGCCGATCCCAGATGACCTGATCATCATGCCCGCACAGGCCGTAAGTGTCATCGGTATCCTTAATCTCACTCCTGATTCGTTCTACGATGGCGGCAGATATGCGGGAGCGCAGGCTATCGGGCGTTTCGAGGCTTTGATCGCCGAAGGCGCTGACTGCGTGGATGTCGGTGCGCAGAGTTCGCGCCCGGGCGCGGCGGCGATATCCGAGGAAGAGGAGTCGCATAGGTTAGAGCCGTTCTTTGAGAGCGGTCCTGCCCGGCGCGGGGTTCCCATCTCTTTGGATACCGCCAGCGCTCGTGTCGCGCGTTATGGCGTGGAGCACGGGGTCAGTATCATCAACGATATCACCGGTTGCCGTCAGGATCCGGAAGGGATGGTGGGTCTTTTGACGGAGTTTCCGTCGGTGCGGTTTATCCTGATGCACATGCAGGGCGACCCGCGGACCATGCAGGCAGCGCCGCGCTATGGCGAGGTCGTCGCTGATATCATGGATTTTTTCACACAGCGGTTGGCATTCCTCGCATCCCAAGGTATCGCGCGCGAGCGCGTCATCCTCGATCCGGGTATCGGGTTTGGTAAGACGTTAGCGCACAACCTTGCCATCATGGCCGCCGTGCGGACCATTAAAACGACTTTTGGCTTAGCAGTCCTGATCGGGGCTTCCCGCAAGTCATTTATCGCCGGGATATGTCCGGATACGCCGGTTGACGAGCGTCTGGGGGGATCATTGGCCGCGGCTCTCTGGTGCGCTCGCGAAGGCGTCGATCATCTGCGGGTCCATGATGTCAGGCAGACTGTGCAGGCGTTGGCCGTCTGGAGAGGGATCGAGCAGTCTCTATCATCCTGAGCGGAGCGAAGGATTCCCCTGTCATTCTGAGCGTCAGCGAAGGATCAATCGAAGGTCTTTTATTGATCCTTCGCTTCGCTCAGGATGACAGAAGATCCTTTGCCCTCACGGGGCTCAGAATGACAATTTGGATTGCTTCGCTACATGCGCAATGACATAATGATGACATGACAAAGCATGTGACAGATTTCAAGGGTTTGTTCGGTACCGATGGTATCCGTTCCCGGGCCCATGAATTCCCATTAGTCCCGTGGCTTATCGAGGGTCTTGGCTGGGCGTTCGCCAAGGTCCAGGGGCCGCTGGCTATCGGCCAGCGCCGTGTGGTGATGGCCAGGGACACGCGCGCTAGCGGCAAGTCGATCGCCGCCGCTTTGACCAGGGGTTTTACCTCGTGCGGGTATAAAGTCATCGACGCCGGGGTGTTGCCGACGCCGGCAGTCAGTTGCCTGGTGCGTGCTTGGGATGCCGATCTGGGTTGCGTCATCTCGGCTAGTCATAATCCCCCGGAATTCAATGGCATCAAGTTTTTCGGCGCTGACGGGGGCAAGATACCTAAAGAGTGGGAGGATAAAGTCGAGACCTTGCTCGCGGATTTCCAGCGTTCACGCGTTGATGCCGCTAGCTTGCGACCAGCGGTTACTATGACTGATGAGGCGTATTGCCGGTACAGGGATTTTTTGATCGCTAATTTCGACGCGGATATCGACTTGAAGGGCATGCGCATCGCGGTCGACTGCGCCCATGGTTCCGCTCTGCGCGTCGTGCCTGATGTCTTACGACGTTTGGGGGCGGAAGTCTTGGAGTATGGGGTCTCTGCGGATGGACGTAACATCAATACGGGCTGCGGGGCCTTGTTCCCCAAGGACCTGGCGCGTCAAGTCGTCAAAATGGGTTGTGATGTGGGTTTCGCTTTGGATGGCGACGGGGACCGCCTTGTCGTCGTCGATGAAAAAGGCGCGGTGTTGACCGGCGAGTGGGTGATGGCCACGATCGCTTTGTACCGCGCGCAGAATCTCATGGCTGGCTCCTGGGGCATTGTGACGACGCAGATATCCAATCTGGCATTGGCCCAGCGCTTGCAAAAGCGTGGCATCCAGGTTTTTGAGACCCAAGTAGGCGATCGTTGGGTCTTAGAGAAGCTCAAAGAGCTCAAACTGGGTTTTGGCGGGGAGAATTCAGGGCACTATATCTGGATGGAGCATCTGCCTAGCGCCGACGGCGCGCTTTCGATCATTTTCTTGGCACAGATGATCAGGCGGCTCGATAGAGAGGCCTCCAAGGTTTTCGAACGTTTTAAGCTGATGCCGCAAGTGGGTATCACGGTCGCCACGCCGGCCAACCGACCGCCTTTGGACCATCTTGTCGGGTTCCAGAAGCAGCTTTCCCGCGTACGCCAGGCCCTTAAGGGCAAGGGAAGGGTCCTGGTGCGCTATTCCGGGACAGAGCCTATCCTGCGTATCCTTTTGGAAGGGGAGGACTCTATGGCTCGCTTGCGTGGCATGGGAGAGGATCTGAAGGCCGCTTTTTTAAGAGCGCTCGATTGAGCGTAATAGTTTGCTTAAATAGAATGTAGATATATTCGTCATTCCCGCGACTGCCGGGGACCCGCCTCTGGCGGGTCGAGCGTCCCCCGAAGCTCTGCGAAGGGG
>JBBTGF010000189.1:0-5201 GCA_038041525.1 Elusimicrobiota bacterium
GCGGACTCTTTGGGTCGATTGTGAACCCCATGTCCGAATAGCGGCTACTGCCGGCGGTGATGACGGGTATGGCGAAACAGGCGCATTCAAGACCAATGGTGCCTCTGACGGTCAGGCAGTAGTCCGAACCATGGAAGAAAGAGTAGGTGTTGACGTCGGCATGCGGTTCAAGCAGTTTGACATGGCCGGGCAGGGGCCCGATCTCGCGCGCGATGATGGTCTTCTCGTAATACTCGCTTTTTATCCCGTCAGCTTCCAGACGCCAGACGTTCACCGGATGCACGCGGATGACCCAATTGAGCGCCGGGTTGCGGCACGCGGCCTTGACAGTCTCGATGTACCAGCGCTGGTATGTCGGGTAGAGGCTCTTGCCGTAGAAGAACGTCGCATCCCAGAAGATATGTGAGTAGATGACCGCGGTTTTCTTCGCCGGATCGAGTCCGAGCTGGGCATGGAGCTCTTGCCTGGATTTAATCGTCTTGTTATGCTGCAGGCGTTGGAAGTTGAACCACTTGCCTTTGGCGTAACCATGCTCGAATTCAGCGTCGAGAGCGGCTTGTTTATTTGTGGTCCAAGGTTCCTTTAAAAACCGTTCGCAGTTGGATACGCTGATGGATTGAGGATGCGCGGTATGGGTGTCATATGTGTAGCGTTTGAAGATTCTGGCATTATCACGTTGGGAAGCGCAGAATTGGATCGTATTGGTTCCGTGTAGCAGGGCGATGTCGAAGAATTCGCCGTAGGGGGTGTAGCCGCGTTCGTTGAAGAGCATCAGGTCTGGCGCGTGGCGCTCAAAGAGGGCCTGGGCCGCGTAGATGTTCGTGATGGACTTGCCGAGCCATTCCAGCAGCGTGGGCCTGACCTGTGGGTCGTTGATATCGACCTGGCCTTGATGCAGGATGCGTAATATCCACGAGAGCGCGTGGCTACCGGCGAAGACGCCGTCGATGGTCAGACCTAGGAGGTCTTCATAGGATTTGGCGATTCGGAGGGCTTCCTCGCAACGTCGCGAGGCCTGTGCGGTCTTGGCGTTGTCCACAAGGTCATTGATGTAGATGAAGCGTGTGAATCCGAATACCTTGTAATAGTCTACGATGCGAGCTCCTTTGGATACCAGGAAGGCGGGATTTGCGCCATGGAGTCGCAGCGCCGTGGCCCACAGACATTCTTCTTTGGCCGAAGGTATGAAATCGTGCAAGCTCACAAAGATCGCTGACGGGCCTGCTTCCGGTTGTTGGCTGGCGAATGGACGGCAGATCGAGCGGAAGTAGCGTAAGTCACGCTGGTAACGTATCTCTGCGCGCGGATCGCGCAGGAAACGGTAGGCCAACTTCGCTGCGGGTATATTGCGCAGGAAGGAGGCTATGGCGTCTGTCATGAGTTTTCTTCTTGCAGATAGGGCAGCTCCGTGGTTTCCCATTTCTCGAAGATGACGCCGGGCTCGGAGAGCTTTTTAATGCCCGTCACCAAGTCAACTTTAGGTTCGTAACCGAGTATTTCTTTGGCCTTGGAGATGTTGCAGAAACGTATGTTGATCTCGCGGGTTGCGACCCTGTCGGCCCCGATGAAGCCTTTCTTAAAGACAGGCGTGATTCTTTTGTCCTTATGCGTCACCTCGAGCACCAGGTTCGCCAGTTCTTTGAGCGACATCTTTTGCTGCGAGTTGCCGATGTTGAACACTTCCCCGGAGGCTTTATCGCTTAAAAGCGCCCGGACGGTGCCATCTGCGGTGTCGCTGGCATAGCAGAAGGAACGCAGTTGGTCGCCGTCGCCGTAGATGATCGGAGGCCGGCCGTTCAAGGCGTTCAAGATGAATTTAGGCAGCACGAATTGTGCGGTTTGATATTGGCCGTAGGTGTTGAAGTAGCGCAAGATCGTATAGTCGAGCGGATAGCGCTGCGCGTAGCCTTTGCAGAGTTCTTCGGCCGCTAGTTTACTTACGGCATAGACCGTCTTGCCCTGGGTCGGTGTCTTCTCATTGACCGGGTTCTCGAAGGGTTCCCCGTAAACTTCGGATGATGACGCGAAGACGATCTTCTTGACGCGGTGCTGGATGCAGCAGTCGATGACGTTCTTGGTGCCTTCGATGTTGATCTCCAGGCAGCGTAACTTGTTGACTTCGGTACGTTTGACGCCGAGCATCGCGGCTAAGTGGATGACCGCGTCGCAGCCTTCGATAGCTTCCCTGATCGTCGAGGTGTCCAAGATCGATCCGTAGAAGATGCGCACGCTCTTGGGCAGGGCGTGCTTGGTCCTGGCGACCTGTTCCGTGACGTCGAGCAGATGCGTTGGGATGCCTCGGCGTTCCAGGTTCTTGCAGACTTCGATGCCGATGCAGCCGGCGCCGCCGGTGACGAGGACTTTTTTGAATTTCATCAGTAGGTCATCTCCTTGTCGAGTAATCTGTCGTCGATCTTGATGTTTTTGAGGATCTGGAAAACGCGCCGGGAGCTTTTCCCGTCGCCATAGGGGTTGACGCAGCGGCTTAAAGCCTTGCGGAATGCCGTATCGCGCAGCGCTTTGCCGATGGCCCCAGCTATCCGTGCGGCGTCGTAGCCCGTGTTGATGACGTTGGCGGCTTGCATGCGCCCACGCTGCCGGCTGCCGATGTTGATGGCGGGAAGTCTGAATGTCGGGGCTTCGAGTATGCCGCAACTGGAATTGCCGATGAGCACATCGATATGACGCAAGAGGTTGAGGAAGACGTGGCGTTCGATGTTCTTGAAAGTGGCGATATTGGGTCGGCCTTCGTATTCGCGGATGACTTTGATGACTTCTTCCCCGCCGGAATCGACATTAGGATAGATGACGAGTGCGTTGATGGCGGTGGTGCAGACCGCCTCGAGCGTCTGGCGCATCTGCCAGCCGGCTTTAGTCACTTCGGCTAAGACCGGATGCTGGATCACCAGAGCCGTGGGCCGTTTGAGCGTCATGCCCAGGGCGCGCTCGATGTCTTTGAGCGCCAGGCGCTTGCCTTGCACGGCTTCATCGAGTTGGGGCGCTCCGACATCGAACACTCTCCAGGGCTGTTCCCCCATCTTGAGCACGCGGTCTGCGGAATCTTTGCAAGCCGGGAAATGGATGTGGCAGAGCTTGGTGATGGCGTGGCGGGCGGCGCCGTCGATATGCCCCGACAGGTCGCCGGATTGTAAGTGGGCTACCGGGATGTTCATGTAGATGGCTGTCAGCGTGGCTGCCAGCATCTCGCCCCTGTCGCCTGAAACCAGCACGATGTCGGGCTTGAGCATGTCGAAGACCTGCGACAGGCTCGCAACGCAGACGCCGAGGGACTTGGCGAAAGCCGTCGGGCTGTCGCCGCCGATGACCATATCGACGCGTGCCGCGATGGGCAAGCCTTCGGCTTCTACTTCTTTGTATGAGTAGCCATAGTCTTTAAGCAAGTGCATACCCATGACGACGACGGCAAGCTCGAATTCGGCGGAGTCATCGATGATATGCAGTAGGCGTTTGGCATAACCGAAAGTCGCCCGGGTCGCGGTGATGACGGCGATCTTACGCTTTTTCTTCATAGCGCTCATGCGAGTTGTTTCCAGAGTATTTGCGTGTCTTTGGCGATGTCGATACGCGCGCGTTTGCCGATGACTTTATCAAGGAATTTTGCCGCTATCGCTCCAGGTCCGGGGCTGGGCCGTTTGACCCAGACCATGTCTTTGCGGATCAGCGAGCCCTTTTTGATGTTTTTTTCTGAGACTACGCTCTCCCTGGCCCAGGCTACGATCGGTTTTTCTTCATCGAAGATCTTGCGCTGGTGGCCGAGCGCCTGGAAGACCGCGCGCGCGCCCTTGACTAGCTCGCTTAGTTCATGCGGCTCGATCGACACGGGATGGTCGGGTCCCTTTTGCAGCTTGTCAAGAGTGAAATGTTTCTCGATCAGGCAAGCGCCCAATGCGACCGCTCCTAAAGCGGTGTAGATGCCTCTGGAATGGTCCGAAAGGCCGACAGGTACGCTGAAGGCTTTGGAATATTTTGCGATCATGCCGAGATTGACGAGATGATAGGGGGTGGGATATGCCGAGACGCAGTGGGTCAGCATCAGGGGCGCGCCGATGCGCTTGATGGTGTTGACGGTTTCTTTGATTTCGGCCACCGTGCACATCCCGGTCGATACGATCATGGGTTTCTTCTTCTTGGCGATATGTTCCTGCAGGGGTAGGTTGGTGAGCTCCCCTGATCCAGTCTTGAATGCGGCTACGCCGATCTCTTTATCTAAGATATCCGCGCCAATCCGGCTAAAAGGGGTGCATAGATAGGTTATCCCCAGGCGGTCGCATAGGTGTTTGAGTCTTTTGTGTCCGGCTACGCTTAGGTTTGTCTTGCGCAGGGTCTCATAGAGTGGTTCCGCGAAATTCTCCGATTGCGGGGCGTCTTTGAGCATCTCATCGTCGAGGATGTGGATCTGGAATTTGATGGCATCGGCGCCCATCGCGTGCGCTATATGCACCATGTGCTCGGCTGTCGCCAGATCCCCTTGGTGGTTCACCGCGGCTTCCGCGATGATGTAAGGGGCATGGCCCTCACCGACTTGACGTCCATTGATGGGGATCGGTTTTTTCATCGAATTTCTCCGGCTGGCACATTGGCCTGCTGGCGCATGACGGCTTCGGCGACGAGGAAGTCTTGCGATGTATTGATGTCGATGGCCTGCAGGTCGGGGACTACTACCGCTTTGATCCTGGGTCCTAGGACGCGCCCGTACTTCTCCAGAGTCCTCGTCCATGTCGCGTAGACCGTGCCGCTCTCGCCATAAAGCGGCTTGCGGTCTTGGCGGCGGCGCGGTTGCCCCGGGGTCAGGAAGGAGAACATCCCGTCGTCGATAGTGCCCACGCACTCCCTGATCTCGCGGACCGTGAAGACCGAGTCGATATCGTCGTCGGACGCCAGCAAAGTCTTGACGCATTCATCGATGAGCGCGCTCGTGCGTAGCGGAGAAGTAGGTTCCAGAGTCACGATCATCCTAGCCGCGAACCCGTGTTTTTCGCGCATCACCGATAACGCATGGGTGAGCGCGGTTTCTGTCGGTGAATCGTCGCGGGCGAGTTCAGCCGGCCGCATGACTACCATGGCGCCCGTGGAGCGCGCCACACTCGCGATCGCCTCGTTGTCCGTGGAGACGACGAAACTCTCCAGCAGCGTTGCGCGGCGCGCAGCCTCTATCGTGTAGCAGATGAGTGGTTTGCCGA
>JBBTGF010000190.1:0-7171 GCA_038041525.1 Elusimicrobiota bacterium
TGCCGGGCGCCCCGCGCCACTTGCCGGCACCTTCGAGGTTCGGCGCAATCTCGTCTCGCTCGAGGTATATTTCGCTCGGGGTTTCGGCATCGCGCGGCCGTATCCTCTCGGCGCGCTCATTTAGGGCCGCGAAGGCCGCGCCCAGGCAGGTCGAGGGCAGGAGGATCATGGCCAGGGCCTGGAGGGCCGCGTCCCTCAGGAAGGCGCCTCGATGGGCCGCCTCCCAGAGCTCCAGGCTCTCTTTCTCCTGGCGATCCATCGGCCCGGCACCCGCCACGGGGGCGGTCTGGCTCTCGGGCAATTTACCCGTCTTCTTTAAATGCGCTTTCAAGGCCACGGCCATGGCATGCGGGATGGAATCGATACGGTTGGCGCCGAAACCAAAAGGCCGGTCGCCTTTGACCGAGTTCAAGTGCTTGAGCATACGCACCGGGTCGCCGCCGGCTTCCAGATACTTCGACAACAAGATACCCAGGACCGAAGTCAGTCCGCTGATCTCGGTACCCATGGGCGGCAGGTTGGTGAACACCCGGTAAGGCCCGTTCTCGTCATAGTCGATGTGGATATGCAAGGTGCCGTAACCGGTCTTGACCTCATAATACTCGCTACTGACGCCAAAAGGGGTCTCCTTCTTCTTGGCGCGCTTGTCCAAGGGATTGAGATTCAACACCTGATCGGCCTTGCAGCCGTCGCGGTAGATGGTGACCCCTTTGCAGCCAAGCTCGTAAGAGAGCAGGTAAGCGCGGCGGATGTCCTCGACCGTCGCTGAATTAGGCATGTTGATGGTCTTGGAGACCCCGTTATTGATGTGTTCTTGGAACGCCGCCTGCATCTTGACGTGGAACTCGGGAGACACGTCATGCGCCGTCGCGAAGACCGCCTGCACTTCACCGGAGATCTCCGGGATGCCCCGCACTGATTTGTGATTGGCGTCGATCTTGCGATAAAGCTCGTCTTTACTTAAGCCGAAATAATCGTTCTGCCGAGCTAACTGCGCGAAGAGCGGATTGACCTCGACGAAGACGTCTTTATCCTGCGGTTTCTCCTGGCGCCGGATGGCGTCTAACGCCGCGGCGTTATAGCGGGTATAAGCCACCGCGAAGAAAGGCTCGATGCCTCCCCCCTGCAGGCCGGCCGCGATGCCGATAGTGCCCGTCGGCGCGATCGTGGTCCTGGTGCAGTTCCTGGGAGCCGCCGGTTTACCGCGGAAATGCGGACTCTTCTGGCAATAGATGGAGTCCTTCCACATCGGGAACACTCCGCGCTCACAGGCCAGCTCTTCGCTGGCTTCCAGCGCCTTGTCATTGATGAAACTCATCAGCTGCTCGGCCTGCTTGACGGCTTCGTCGGAATCGTAGCGGATGCCTAAACCCACCAACATCTCCGCCCAACCCATCACGCCTAAGCCGATACGCCGCAGACTGCGCGTCATCTCCTCGATCTCGGGCAACGGATAGTTGTTCATGTCGATGACGTTATCCAAGAAACGGATGGAGAGTTTCACGGTCTCACCTAAACGCTCCCAGTCGATCTCCCCGGAGAGCATGGGTCCGCGCACGAAACGCAGCAGATTGATGGAACCCAAGTTGCACGGCTCCCAAGGGAAGAGCGGCTGCTCGCCGCAAGGATTGGTCGATTCGATCTGGTAATGACCCGGCACCGGATTGGAATCAGTGGCATTGATCCTATCTAAGACGATGAGTCCGGGATCGCCGGTCTTCCAAGCGTTCTCGACGATCAGGTCGAAGATCTCCTTGGCGTTCTGCTTGCCGACCACCTGCTTGTTCTTAGGATTGATCAGGTCATAATCGCGGCTCTCACGCACCGCGGCGAAGAAGTTCGCGTCCACCGCCACCGAGATGTTGAAGTTCTCCATCACCCCGGGCTTGTTCTTCATGGTGATGAATTCCTTGATCTCGGGGTGCCAGTAGGGCAGGATGCCCATGTTGGCGCCGCGCCGGGTGCCCCCCTGTTTGATGACGTCGGTCATCTTGTCGAACATCTGCATGAAAGAGATCGAGCCACTGGCCACGCCCTTGGTACTTTTGACCGTATCACCGCCGGGACGCAAGCGCCCGAAATTAAACCCCGTCCCGCCGCCGGATTTCTGGATGAGCGCCTGCGCCTGCAAGGCGTAGGTGATGCCCTCCATGGAATCCTCGACAGGCAAGACGTAACAGGCGGAGAGCTGATGGAGCTCGCGGCCCGCGTTCATCAAGGTCGGTGAGTTCGGCAGGAACTCGAAGGAAGAAAGCAAGTCATAGAAACTCTCCTCCCACTGACCCACGAGCTCTTTGGCCGCGGGCACGCTCTCGGCGATGCGGGTAAGATTGGCGACGAACGCATTGAAATTCTTATCCCGCGCGCGCGCCTGATGCATGTTCCTATGGAAGAAATAGACCTTGGATCTCTTACCATCGGGACCCACCGCCTCCTCGACGACGTGATCGACGCCTTCCAAGGCGTCCCATTTGGCGAAATCCGGATGGTAGAACAGTTCGGCTAAGGCGATATTACGGCACACGCCGCGCAACCACGCCTCGGGAGTCTTGGCGTCGCGCAGATATTTGTCACGGATGACTTTGAGCTGGTTCTCCGTCAAGGCGAGCCCTTCGCCGCTGCGGCGCAGAGCGCGCGCTTTCTCACGCATCAGCGTCTCCCGATCCTGCGACATCCCCCTCTCTTTTATTTGCATCTCCCACCTCCGTTTTCTGTGTTCTTTTGCCTTTGGCCGAGCGCATCTGCTCATTGCGCAGTTCGGCAGCCGAGGCCATGAAATCATCGACACTGGTAAAATCTTGGAACACCGAAGCGAAACGCAGATAACTGACCGCGTCGATCTTCTTTAACCGCGCCATCACCTGTTCCCCGATGATGCGCGTGGAGACTTCCATAACGTAGCTCTGCACCGCGTACTCCACTTCCGCGATGATCTTGTCGATGGTATCGATGGGGATCGGCCGGCGCTCACAGGCCTTGAGCAACCCGGACCGCAGTTTATCAGCATCGAACGGTTCGCGTGTGTTGTTGGATTTGATGACCATCAAAGGCAAGGCTTCCAACCTCTCGTATGTCGAAAATCTTTTATGGCAAGACAAGCATTCCCTGCGGCGGCGGATGGTCTTGGCCTCTTCGCCGGTGCGCGAATCGATGACTTTAGAGTCGATGTGATTACAATACGGACATCTCATGATAATTCCTCTGAAAAATGGAACACTACCGGGGACCCGCCTCTGGCGGGTCGAGCGTCCCCCGAAGCTCTGCGTAGGGGGACTACGAAAGAACTTGACTGGGGAGACGTTTTGATTATACCACAACTAATATGTTGTCTCATTTTTTAACCCTATATCTAGTTGTCCTCCGAAGGATAACAGGACTTTATGATTTTGTCAAGCCCACTATATATCGATTAGAGAGAAAATACCACACAACTAATTGTTGCCCTGTAGAGCCTCCGGTAGTATAGAGAAGAATATGGAAAGCTAAAGAATCACAATATATTGTGGTATGGGTGCGTATAGATACCTTCTATGGTATTCTATAGTCTGGTATCGCGACTATTTTTGCCGGTGAGAGCGCGCCCTTGACCAGGCGCAAACGTCCCTGTTTTTCCCCTATCGCACTCGCTAATAAAGCCAAAGCGGCATGGTTGGCCTGCCCGCGTTCAGGCAAGGCGCGCACCCAGACATGGTAAGAATCCTCGGCCTTTTTGACGATCTCATCCTTCTTAGAGCCGGGATGGACTTTGAGCTTGATGAACCTCACGCGGTCCCCCTTCGCAGGCCGTTCGCAGTGCTCACGGCACTTGTTGCGCCGGAGGCGCTGATCCGAGCTTCGGGGGACGCTCGACCCGCCAGAGGCGGGTCCCCGGCAGCTACCAGGCGCGGGCCTTTCGTCGCGCTGACCGTGACTTCGCGCCAGCCATCAGCGATATCCCCAACGGGCAGCTCGACTTCGAGAAAATTCTCCGCGCGGGCTATGGCGCCCTGTTGGGTCTGTGTTTCCTTAAGAGCCATTATGCGCGCGCCCATGAAGCGGCTAGCGTAATCACGCCGCAGGCGTTCATCCACGGCGCGAGCCATAGCGATACGCTCATTGAGTTGCTCGGGCGTGTAAACCGGCGTCATGGCCGCAGCGGGCGTACCCTCGCGCGGGCTATAACGGAAGATGTGCATCCCGGCGAAACCGACCTGCTTGGCGAAATCCAGGGAATCACGGAAATCCTCTTCGGTCTCGGTAGGGAAACCGACCATGTAGTCGGTGAACACCGCGGTGTCAGCGCCCACGACGGCGCGCACGCGCTCCACCCGATCGGCGAAGAACCTGCTCGTGTACCAGCGTTTCATGGAAGACAGGACCCGGTCACTGCCGGATTGCACCGGGACATGGAAATAGGGGACTGTCTTGGCGTCAGCCACATAACCCTCAAGGAACCTGTCGGTCAGATCCGTGATCTCGATAGATGAGAGCCGGATGCGGAAATCCCCATCGATAGCGCTGACCGCCCGCACCAGGGCTCCCAAATCGCTGAAACGCCCGTCGGCGCCCTGTGACCAGTAACGGCCCAGGCGTATCCCGCAGAACACGAACTCCCGGTGCCCTTTGGCATAGAGCCCTTCCACTTCGGCGATGACTTGAGCCAGCGGCCGGGAACCCATCACCGAGCGCGCACTAGGGATGATGCAATAAGTGCAATGCATGTTGCAGCCGTCCTGGACCTTGATGAAAGCGCGGGTATGGCCCAAGAATGCCGTCAGCGCGGAATCCTCGGTGAGCCCCATCGAACAGCCGCTCAAGGCTGCGATAGAACCCTTGCCATCGTTGCCGACGATGAGCGCTTCAGGGAACAGACGCCTTAATTCTTCACGCGCCACCGACGCATAGCAGCCGGTGATGATGAGTTTGGCGGCCGGATTGCGGCGTTGCACGCGCCGCGCCAAAAGCCGCGCGTCGCTATCTGCGTTACCGGTGACCGTGCAGGTGTTGATGACGCAGACGTCGGCATCCTCATAACCCACGGCGTCGGTAGCGCCGCCGGAAACCATATCCTGGCGGATCTTCTCGCCTTCGTATTGGTTGACCCTACAGCCGAAACTCTGTACAAAAACCCTCATAAACTCACAACCCCGCTAAAAGCTCGTCGAAACCAACAGCTTGGCAGCCACCGCCTATAAGCTTCTTCTTGATCCCGGCGTCAAGCGCTGGAGCAAATGCCATTTTCTCTATCTTGTAACCAGAGAACCGAACCCCCTCTTTCGTCCGCAAAAACGCCTCCACATGGCCATCGAATTCCGCGCGGCCGCGCAGAAGCTGCTCACCGGACCTTTTGCATGTCGCGACGCGAAGAGTCTTCATATCATCATTGACAAGAAGCAGATCGATTTCTACGCTGCGACTAAGGTCTTCGGGACGATTCCAATAACCCTCGATCCGAGAGGTTATCTGGAACCTTGCATCGCCCTTCCTGGACAACTCCTCCAGCGCCAGACGAACCATCTTCTCAAAAGCGTGGCCCTCGATCGTTTCCAGACGCTGTGAACATGTTTTCACGCAAATATCCATGGGCCTTACGCGAGCCGCCTTGATCTGGCGCTCTATGGCGCCCAACCATGAGAGCAGAAAATTATCAACTACATAATATCGCGCCTTACGCGACACCCCCTTAGACCCGAACACGGGAAGCCGCCGCTGGATGATCTGGAATTTAGACTCCAAGATGCTCAAGTAGCCGCCTATCTGACGCAACTCGGTGCCGCTGTCGATCTTAGAGTACTCTTCAATGATACGGGCGTGCGTGCAGCCGTCATTGGAGGCGAGGATTTTAAGCAGAGATTCGTAACGACCGCGAAATTCATTGAGGAACCAGTTATCCGCCTCGGTCTTGAGTGGGGAAGAACCCTTAAAGAACAACTCCCGAAGTATGGTTTCCCGATAATGCGGATCTGGACGCAGGACTCCCTGCTCAAAGCAATCACGATAGAACTTAGGGATGCCTTCAAACAAACTCCATAAAAAAAGATGCTGATAAGGATCGGTGATGCTGTGCGCCAACCACATCTCCTTAAGAGCGGCAAAGTCCAGATGGCGTATCTCCAAACGATCGGTCACCCGATTAAAGAGAGGGGAACGCCTGTCTTCAAGCACCGCCATCATCTCGTTATGGATCGACCCCAAAACGAAGAGACCTCCGGTAGCATCACGCCGACTCCGCAGGCGATCCACCTCCGCTTGCAAATAAGAGCAGAAAGGATAAAGGGCTTTACGATGGAAGTACTGGAACTCGTCTAAGATGACGAAATACTCATTTTCAGCAAGCCGCCCGATCAGCTTGGCGAATTGCTGCAGATCGCGGGGAAGAGAAAAATCAACGCGCGGGACATCCAGGTCTTCTAACGCATCATTGACAGATTTAAGGACCCCCGAAGGATCGCTGTCTGGGATTTGAACGTAGAATATCTTCTTGCCTTTTGTGCGTTCCAGCAAACGATTGACGAGAGCCGTCTTGCCGATGCGGCGTCTGCCGGATATCTCGCAAAAAAACCAGCGGCCGCGATCCGCTATCTTGCGCAATTCGGCCTCTTCTGCGTGCCTGCCATAGAAATCCCATGTGGCCTTCATTATCCTGTTTAATTGTAGCATAAAAACTTTTATGCTACATTAATAGTCATTATCCACCCTGTATACAACGCTCTCGCTGTAAACGAATACTTCCTAAACTCAAACTCTGTACAAAAACCCTCATATACAGCATAATTCTACCAATCGTCAATGAACTACCACTTCATCATCAATCCACGCTCTGGCAACGCCAAGAACATCGACGCCTATGAAGCCATCATCGGCGCCACCTGCGGGCGTCACGGCGCGGACTATACGATCAAACATACCAAGAACCAAGGGCATGAACGCGTCCTGGCCAAAGAGGCGGTACAGCAGAAAGCCCACGTCGTCGTGGCCGTCGGCGGCGACGGGACCATCAACCATATCGCTTCGGAACTGGTGGGTACAGAGACCCGTCTAGGCATCATCCCCAAGGGATCGGGCAATGGCCTCGCCAACGAACTCGGCATCCCGCGTAATCCCGCCAAGGCCTGCGCCGCCCTCTTCGCCTCGCGGCCGATGAGTATCGACGTCGGCAAGATGAACGACCAATATTTCTTCAACATCGCCG